>CANHCS010000030.1 GCA_947459195.1 Sphingobacteriaceae bacterium | reverse complement strand
TGGTACCCGTCAAACTACTTGTAGTTACTTGTGCAAACACACTTACAGTGGCAAACACAAGAACTAATGAATAAAGTAATTTTTTCATCATAATTTGGTGTTAATAATGGATTAATTTTTGGTGTTTAAACTTTGCAAATATAATTACCATATTTTAAAATGAGGCTAATTTGTATTAATGAATTGTAAAGAATGATTTGACACTAATCATATTTTTCAACAATAGTATAATTCTTCACACTTTAACTTGCATTCTGAATAGATGATCTTTAAGAAGATTTTAGATAGAATTTAATTCAACAATAGCATTTTAAGGTGCCGAAGCAATTGTTTAGTTTTGAGCCTTCATTCGATTTTAAAATTATGAATTACGATATTATAGTGATTGGCAGTGGGCCAGGAGGTTATGTAGCTGCTATTCGTGCTGCTCAATTAGGTTTAAAAACCGCAATTGTAGAGAAAGAATCTTTGGGAGGTGTTTGTTTGAATTGGGGATGTATCCCGACCAAAGCCTTACTTAAAAGCGCCCAAGTTTTTGAATATATCCACCATGCTGAAGAATACGGCTTGAAAGTAAGCGATGCTAAAGTAGATTTCAATGCTGTGGTAAAACGGAGTCGTGATGTAGCAGAAGGCATGAGTAAGGGCATCCAATTCCTGATGAAAAAGAACAAGATCGACGTGGTAATGGGAACCGCCAAGATCAAAGCCGGCGGTAAAGTACAGGTACTGGGTGCAGATGGATCTAACCAGGAATTGACCGCCAAACATACTATTTTGGCAACAGGCGGTCGCTCCCGCGAATTGCCCAACCTGAAACAAGATGGCAAAAAAGTGATCGGTTACCGTCAGGCCATGGTATTGCCTGATCAGCCAAAATCCATGGTGGTGGTAGGATCTGGGGCTATTGGCGTCGAATTCGCTTATTTCTATAATTCTATTGGCACTCAGGTGACCATCGTAGAATACTTAGACAACATCGTTCCTGTAGAAGACGAAGAAATTTCTAAACAATTGCTTCGTAGCTTTAAAAAAGCAGGTATTAACATCATGACCGGTGCCAATGTCGAAGCTGTAGATACTTCAGGAAAAGGTTGTAAAGTGCAGGTAAAAACTGCTGCAGGGGTCGAAACCATTGAATGTGACATCGTATTATCTGCCGTAGGCGTAACTCCTAATATTGAAAATATAGGTCTTGAAGAAGTTGGAGTTAAAACCGACAAAGGCCGTGTATTGGTAGATGATTTCTACCAAACCAACATTACGGGGGTTTATGCCATCGGCGATATTGTAAAAGGCCAGGCTTTGGCACACGTAGCTTCTGCCGAAGGTATCATCTGCGTAGAGAAAATTGCCGGTCACCATCCGGAACCACTAAACTATAATAACATCCCTGGATGTACTTATTGCTCACCTGAAATCGCTTCGGTAGGCTACACTGAAAAAGCTGCCAAAGAAGCTGGCTACGAGATCAAAGTGGGTAAATTCCCGTTCTCTGCCTCCGGTAAAGCCAGTGCTGCAGGTGCTAAGGATGGCTTCGTAAAAGTGATTTTCGATGCCAAGTATGGCGAATTCCTGGGTGCGCACATGATCGGCGCCAACGTAACCGAAATGATTGCCGAAGTGGTGGTAGCCCGCAAGCTCGAAACTACCGGTATGGATATCGTGAAAACCGTACACCCTCACCCTACCATGAGTGAAGCGGTGATGGAAGCTGCCGCTGATGCTTACGGGGAAGTGATTCACTTATAATTTCGGGTCATCCTGAGCCTGTAAAAGGATGTACGACATAAACAAAAAGCCCTCCGAAAATCGGAGGGCTTTTTTCATGCTCCCTGTTTTAGGGTAGCTGTCCGTGGGACAAGGAAGTTATCAATTCACCCTGATTAAAGGCACCGCATTTTTGGTGATCAGTTCATTCAGCGTTTTCAAATCCTCCTCTTTGATCTGTTTCAAAGCAGCCAGTTGTACATCAATTTGACCGGCTAATTCAGCATACACTTCTTTTACCTGCTTGCTGGGTGCATTATAGCCAGATGCTGCCACGTCAAATACCCCGGAAAGTTTATCATTCAAGCGGATCGGGTAATTCAATACATCCTGACCACTCTTTGCTTTGGTCTGGTAAAGCGTTTCTTCGATGGCTGTCAATTTCTTTACCATTGCTTCCGCTTTGTCTTTCACCTCTTTAGGTGTTTCTTTACCGCGGCTCAAGACCAGTTCGTTGATCTGTGTACGGATCTTGCGGATCTGCTGAATACCTTTCTGCGTTTCAGAAAATTTATCTCTTACTTGAATCAAGAAATTCAATTGGGCTTCATAATCTGCCTGAGATAACTGATAATTCGGATCAGGTTTAACCGTAAAATTCACGTTTACGGTATCTTTACCTGAAGCAATTACCGCTTTATAAACACCCGGGGCTGCTTTCGGACTACCCACAGGACCATTCCACAGGATCATACCCTCTACCCTTTCGGCAGCCGGATAATCGAGGTTCCATACAAATTGGTTCATCCCAGATTTCACATCAATTTTATCAGCATTAGCAGCCGTATTACTGTACGTACGGATCCATTTATTCTTGGCATCGTACAAGGTAATCGAAAGTTTGGTGCTATCGCTGGCCTGTTTCAGGTAATAATTAATCATGGCGCCGTTCGGCGGATTTTGACCTGCGTTCCTTGCATTTGGATTCACAAAACCCGCCATACGATAGCTTTCACCGGGTTGAAACACGTGTAGGTTCTGACTTGCAATACCGGCAGCAAACTGCTGAATGGTACTCAAATCGTCCAGCACCCAGAAAGCACGACCTTGCGTAGCCACGATCAAATCATTGTTTTTGATGGTCAGATCGGTAATGGGCACTTCTGGCAGATTAAGCTGGAATGACTGCCAATTAGCCCCGTCATCGAAGGAAACATATAGGCCATATTCTGTTCCGGCATATAATAAACCCGGGCGTTTCTGGTCGGCACGTACCACACGGGCAAAATGCTTGTCAGGAATACCTTTGGTGATCAATTTCCAGGTTTTGCCATAATCCTCAGTTTTATAAATGTATGGTCTAAAGTCATCAGATTTATAGCGGGTACCTACCACATAAGCGGCACCTTTTTTGAAGGGATCGGCATCAATACTATTGAACATCATCCACTCAGGCATACCCTTTGGTGTCACGTTCTGCCAGTTCTTACCACCATCACGGCTCACAAACAATAAACCGTCATCACTTCCACTCCACAACAGGTCAGCTTCATAAGGCGACTCGGTAGCTGTAAAAATAGTTCCGTAATACTCCACGCTGGTATTGTCTTTGGTGATAGGACCACCGCTTGGACCTTGTTTTGATTTATCATTACGGGTCAGATCCGGACTCATGGCTTCCCAAGATTGGCCTTCGTTTTCAGTTTTAAACAATACGTTACCGGCTGCATACAAACGCTTAGGATTGTGTGGCGAAAAGAAGATTGGGAAATTCCACTGGAATCGGTATTTCAGTACATCGGCACCGGAACCCATCGGATTATCCGGCCAAACAGAAACGGCTCGGTTCTCGCCGGTACGGTGATCCAGCCTTGATAAATAACCGCCATAATTACCACCATACACAATTTCCGGGTTTAAAGGATCGGCTACTACATATCCCGATTCGGCACCAGCAGTCGGTTCCCAGTCTTTATCGGTAATGGCACCGCCATAGGTTCTCGATAAAATACGAATGGTGGAATTATCCTGTTGCGCACCCAAAATGCGGTATGGGAAATGATTATCAGTGCTTACGCGATAGATCTGTGCGGTTGGCTGGTTGTTCATGTCGCTCCAGTTGGCGCCGCCATCAAAACTCACCTGGCCGCCACCGTCATCGGCAACGATCATGCGGTTCGGGTCTTTTGGATCGATCCAGAGATCGTGGTGATCGCTATGCGGCGTACGAATCGGCTGAAAAGTCCGTCCGCCATCGCGGGAGCGCAGAAAATTCACATTCAATACATAGACTTGATTATCATTTTTAGGATCTACAAACACCTTTGTATAATACCAGGCCCGCTGCCTGATCTCATTGTCGCTGTTCATTTTCGTCCAGCTTTCACCCCCATCGTCCGAACGGAATAAACCACCGGTCTTCGACTCCATGATGCTATAGATGCGATCGGGATTGCTTGCACTAACGGCTACACCGATGATGCCAAGGGTATCTTTCGGCAGGCCTTTGTTGCGGGAAATATTTTTCCAGGTTTCGCCGCCATCCGTACTCTTCCAAAGGGCACTGCCATCGCCCCCGCTTTCTAAACTATAAGGTGTACGAATTACCCGCCAGGTACTGGCATAAAATACATTCGGATTTTCTGGTTCCATCACCAGATCTACGGCACCGGATAAGTTGTTGGCAAACAAAACTTTCCTCCAGCTCTTACCACCATCCGTGGTTTTATAAACACCTCTTTCTTCATTCGGTCCAAACAGATGGCCAGTAGCAGCTACCCAAACCACATCCGGATTCTTCGGATGCACCACGATGCGCACGATGTGGCGGGCATCTTTCAACCCAATATTTTTCCAGGTACGACCACCATCCAAGCTCTTCCACATGCCGTTCAGGCCTTCACTCACATTCCCACGCATGGTATTTTCGCCTTCACCCACATACACTACAGAAGGCTCAGAAGGAGCTAAAGCCACCGCACCGATGGTACTGCCAAAATATTTATCAGAGATATTTCTCCAGTTGCTGCCTCCATCGCTCGTTTTCCAAACCCCACCACCGGTGGCACCCATGTAAAACACATTTTTCTGGTTCGGATCGCCTACTACGGCTGCACTTCTTCCGCCCCGGAAAGGACCGATCAGTCGATATTTAAGATTGCTATATAATACACTGTCATAGGCATACCGCGAACTAGCGGCAACAGCTTTAGATTTTTTCTGAGCCGATACCCCGACCGACAACAGTAGAATTGCTAATAAAAGGATGTTTCTTTTCATCATATTTCAATTGGAAAGTTTAAAGTAAACATTTACTGTGAGATAAAAAATTGGTGCAGCTTTCGTAATAGATTATTTACATCCTATATTTAAAACATAAAATTCTACAACGCTACGAAATGAAACTCCATACCATAGATACCGGCCTTTTTAAACTTGATGGTGGCGCCATGTTTGGCGTAGTGCCCAAAACCATTTGGCAAAAACTCGTTCCGCCTGATGAAAACAACCTTTGCACCTGGGCCATGCGTTGTTTGCTGATCGAAGACGGCAATCGCCTGATTTTGATCGATAACGGGATTGGAGATAAACAGGACGAAAAATTTATGGGTCATTACCATTTGCATGGCGATGATAGTTTGGATAAATCACTGAATAAATTAGGATTTCATCGCTCAGATATTACAGATGTTTTTCTGACCCACCTGCATTTCGACCATTGTGGTGGTTCCATCATCCGCGAAGGTGAAAAATTGAAGCCCGCTTTCGAGAACGCCACTTACTGGAGCAACGACAAGCATTGGGAATGGGCCGTTCACCCCAACGATCGCGAAAAAGCCTCTTTTTTGAAAGAGAACATCCTGCCTATCCAGGAGAGCGGACAATTAAAATTTATAGAAACAGAAGATGGCGTGGCTTTCACCGAGCACATGAAAGTGCGCTTTGCTTATGGGCATACCGATGCTATGATGCTGCCGCAGATCGAGTACAAAGGCCGAACCATAGTTTATATGGCCGATCTGCTGCCGGCAACGGCACATATTCCATTGCCATACGTAATGGCTTATGACATGTTCCCGCTGCAGACCCTTAAAGAGAAGAAGGCATTTTTAGAAGAAGCCCTTGCCGGGGATTACATTCTTTATTTTGAACACGATGCGCAAAACGAATGCTGCACCCTGCAACAAACGGAAAAGGGCATCCGCGTAAGCGAAACATTTAAACTTAGCGAATTATAAACTCATAAGATTTGACAAAAAGCTCGCTAAATCTTACTTTAGCCGGCTTTCGTATTCATTAAATGCAGCTCACCCGCTTAGAAATAAAAGGTTTTAAAAGTTTTGGCGACAAAATCACCATCAACTTCAATGAGGGGGTGACCGCCATTGTGGGTCCGAATGGTTGCGGAAAATCGAATGTGGTGGATGCCATCCGCTGGGTACTCGGCGAACAAAGTACCCGCATGCTCCGTTCCGAAAAAATGGAGAACATCATTTTCAATGGCACGAAAAACCGTAAGCCTTCTAACCTTGCTGAAGTATCGCTGAGTTTCGACAATACGAAAAATGTGTTACCTACCGAATTTTCTCAGGTGACCATCACCCGGAAACTCTACCGCACCGGCGAAAGTGAATACCGGCTGAATGATGTGCAATGCCGATTGAAAGACATCACCGATCTTTTTCTTGATACGGGTATCGGCTCCGACTCTTACTCTATTATTGAGTTGAAGATGATCGATGAGATCATCGCCAATAAAGAAAACTCCCGTCGGGCACTGTTTGAAGAAGCTTCGGGCATTTCCAAATACAAGCTGCGTAAAAAGCAGACTTTTAATAAGCTGAAAGATACCGAAGCCGACCTGAGCCGAGTGGAAGATATTTTATTTGAGATCGATAAAAACCTCAAAACCCTCGAAAATCAGGCAAAAAAAGCGGAGCGCTACCTCAAACTCAAAGAACAATACAAGACATTGAGCGTGATGCTGGCCTCATTTCGCATCATAGGCTTCCGCGATGCTTTGGATACCTTGGAGAAACAGGAACAGCAACAAACCGAAGAACGTAGCGGGATTGCTGCCACCATTGATGCCCTGGAAGCCGCCCTCCAACAGCGAAAGCTCGATAACCTGAATAAAGAGAAAAACCTCTCTACCCAGCAAAAGGCTACCAATGAATTTGTATCCAAGATCAGGGCTTACGAAAGCGATAAAAAACTCAAGAATGAACAATTGCGCTTTCTGGAAGACAAGGAAAGTCGCTTGAAGGATGAACTGGAGAAAGATAAGCACCAGCTCAATCACGTCATTTATAACCAAAAACGCCTCAACGAAGAACTGGAACAGGAAAGCGGCCTTTTGCAGAGCTTGAGCTCGGCACTGGAAAAACTGAAGGAAAACCTGGATAACCGCCGGATCAAACAGCAGGAAGCAAAAACCGAAGTGGACCAGCTGAACCGTGAAAACCAGCAATTCCAGAATGAATTGCACCAGCTCGAAAAAGACCTGACCATTCTTCACATACAACGAGATGCATTGCAGCAGGAAAGCACCCGTAACGTAAGTGATGCCCAGAGCAAGGAAGCCGAACTGAACGAATTCAATAAGGTGTTGGCGGAGCTCGAAACCCGCCTGCAAACTCATAAAGAGGAATTCGAATTAGCTCAAAAACTGGAGAACGACCTGCAGGAGCAGATTCAGCAAACTCAGGAAAACCTCGAAAAACACCAGCTTGAACTGAATAGCGAAAGCCGCAAGCTGGATGCCAAACAGAACGAGTACAATCTCACCAAATCGATGGTAGACAGTTTGGAAGGTTTCCCTGAATCCATTCGTTTCCTGAAAAAGAATGCTGACTGGGCCAAACAAGCCCCCCTTTTCTCAGATATTTTATTCTGTAAGGAAGAATACCGCATCGCAATAGAAAATTATTTGGAACCCGTAATGAACCATTACGTGGTGCAAAGCCAGGCCGAAGCAGTCAAAGCCATCCAATTGCTGAGCGATGCCGCCCAAGGCCGTGCCAACTTTTTTATCCTCGATGCTGTAAAAACACCAAAAAAATCGGCAAAAGCTGCAAATAAAAATTTGATTTCGGCTTTAGATATTATTGAAGTGGATAAACAATACCTTCCGCTTTGCGAAATGCTCTTACATGAGGTTTACCTGGTAAAAGATGAGAACGAACTGGGTACTGCCCTTCCTGCAGAAGATCAGGTTATTTTGAGCAGCAGCGGAAAATTTAGCAAGAACCGCTTCGGTATGTCGGGCGGATCTGTAGGCCTCTTCGAAGGTAAACGCATTGGCCGTGCCAAAAACTTGGAAAACCTGGCCAAAGAAATCAAAGCCCTGGAAAACCACCTGACCAAACTGCAGACCAGCATCGAGCAGGAAAGCCAGAAACTGAATACACTGAGGGCTGCTTCGCAGAAAAGTGAGAACCAACAAAAAGAACAGGCCCTCAACAGCCTGAACAATGAATACATTTCGGTAAAGACCAAGCAGGAACAATATCTCGCTTTCATTGAAAATAGCCGTAACCGCAAGCAGGACATCGAAGCTAAACTCGAGAGCATAGCCGCTGAGATCGAAAAAGCTGAACCTCGCCTCGCCGAGATGAAGGCTCAGAAAGAGATTCGCGAAAACCACTTTTTCCAGAAACAACAGGAATATCAGCTGCTGGCCGATGAACTTACCCATGCTTCTACCGAATACAATCAGGAAAACATCCGTTTCCACCAGCAGCAAAATAAAGTATCCGGTCTACAAAAAGACCTCGAATACCGCAACAGTCAGCACAGCAGTCTGAGTAGCCGAATTGAAAATAATGCTGCCGAACTCGAAAAAACGCAGGCCGGCATCAAAGAAACCCTGCAGCATGTGGATCATTCGGACGGCGACCTGCTAGCCATGTACGAGCAAAAAGAAGCGCTCGAAAAAGGCCTGCAGGAACTGGAACAGGAGTATTATGCCTCCCGTGGCGCCATTACCGAGGCGGAAAATGCCATCGCAGAAAAGCGCCGCAACAAGGAACAGGCGGAATTCCTCGCTAACGAACTCAAGGACAAGAAGACCAATCTCAAGCTGGAACTTAATGCACTGAAAGAGCGTTTGGCCGTGGAGTTCAACATAGACATTAATAATCTGCTCGATGCGGAAATCCCGCAAGGCGAAAACGAAGAAGAACTACGCGAAAAGACCGAACGCATGAAACGCCAGATCGACGATTTCGGTGCCATCAACCCGATGGCCATGGAAGCCTATCAGGAAATGAGTCAGCGCTACGAATTTATCCAGACGCAGAAAAAAGACCTGATAGATGCCAAGGAATCGCTGTTGGAAACCATCCGAGAGATCGACGATACCGCCAAAGCCAAATTCATGGAAGCCTTCACCCAGGTGCGGGAGCATTTCATCCACGTGTTCCGTTCGCTTTTCAACGAAGAAGACAGCTGCGACCTGGTACTTTCGGATCCCGAAAATCCGCTCGAGTCAGATATTGACATCCTGGCAAGGCCAAAAGGCAAACGCCCGCTTTCCATCAACCAGCTCTCCGGCGGTGAGAAAACCCTCACAGCTACGGCCCTGCTCTTCTCGCTCTACCTGCTCAAACCAGCTCCATTCTGTATTTTCGACGAGGTGGATGCCCCATTGGACGATACCAACATCGATAAATTCAACAACATCATCCGTAAATTCTCTAACCAATCACAGTTCATTATTGTATCACACAACAAGCGTACCATTGCCAGCACCGATATTATTTACGGTGTGACCATGGTGGAGCAAGGTGTGTCTAAAGTGGTGGCCGTGGATATGCGGGAAGTAGCTTAGTAGTTGGGAGTCTGGAGACTTCAGTTTGGAGTTTTTGCATTTGATATTTTGACTCCAGACCCCGAATACCAAACTCCCAAAAAAATCGTATTTTAGCGCCCTGAACAAGAAATACACATGAAAAGAACCAAAATTAAAGCGCTGCTGAACGAAACTACTTTTGGAAAAGAAGTTACCGTAATGGGATGGGTAAAAACATTCCGTAACAATCAGTTTATCGCCATTAATGATGGTTCATGTATTCAAAATATCCAGGCCGTTGTCGATTTCAATCATTTCGACGAAGCCTTATTGAAAAGATTGACTACCGGTGCGGCTATTGCCGTGACTGGAGATCTGGTGGAATCAATGGGTAAAGGCCAAAGTGTAGAAATCAAGGTAAAATCATTAGAGATTCTGGGCGACAGCGATGCCGAAAAGTTCCCACTACAGCCCAAAAAACACAGCCTGGAATTTTTACGTGAAATTGCCCACCTGCGTTTCCGTACAAATACTTTCAACGCGGTTTTCAAAGTGCGCCATGCTTTGGCATTTGCCGTACATCAGTTCTTCAACGAACGTGGCTTCACTTACCTGCATACGCCCATCATCACCGCTTCGGATGCGGAAGGTGCAGGCGAAATGTTCAAGGTGACCACGCTCGATTTTGACGATACGCCACGCAACGAGGATGGCAGTATCAATTATAAAGAAGATTTTTTTGGCAAAGCCACCAACCTCACTGTATCTGGTCAATTGGAAGGCGAATTGGCTGCTTTGGCTTTAGGCGATATTTATACCTTCGGTCCTACTTTCCGTGCCGAAAATTCCAACACCACCCGGCACCTGGCCGAGTTTTGGATGATTGAGCCCGAAATGGCCTTCTACGACCTGCAAGGCAATATGGACCTGGCCGAAGACTTGCTTAAATATGTCATCGGCTATGCCCTGACACATTGTGCTGATGAACTCGACTTCCTGAAAACCCGTTTGGAGGAAGAAGAAAAACAGAAACCACAGAACGAACGTTCAGAATTAGATCTGATTGCTAAACTAAGGTTCTGTTTGGACAATGATTTCGAGCGTATCAGCTATACCGAAGCCATCGAGATCCTGAAACAATCTAAACCGAACCAGAAAAAGCAGTTCAAATACTTGATCGAAAACTGGGGTGCCGATCTGCAGTCGGAGCACGAACGCTATTTGGTGGAAAAACATTTCAAAAAGCCGGTGATCCTGACTGATTATCCTAAAGAGATCAAAGCCTTCTACATGCGCCAGAACGAAGATGGGAAGACCGTACGTGCCATGGACATCCTTTTCCCTGGTATCGGTGAGATCGTGGGCGGGTCACAACGTGAAGAGCGCCTCGAAAAACTGGAACAGCGCATGGCTGAAATGCACATCCCTGCTGAAGAAATGTCATGGTATTTGGATACACGCCGTTTTGGCTCAGCCCCACATGCCGGCTTTGGCTTAGGTTTCGAGCGCCTGGTGCTCTTCGTTACCGGAATGACCAATATCCGTGATGTAATTCCGTTCCCGAGAACACCGAATAACGCTGAATTTTAATTTTTAGGTCTCACTACAATCGCATACTTCCACCAATTTTCTGTTGCTTGCTGCACCTCTTTGGCAGCATAATAGCGGTCTTTACCCCTTGGTTCTTGATTTAAACTGTAAACTGCACCTCCTGAATTCGGATCGTACACTTCTAGAAAAATTTCATCATCTACTATCTGATATCCTTTGACCAAAATAAAATGCCCATATCCCCTGCTGGTATTGGTGTAAAACTTCCCTCTTTTTTGAATGCGATTGGTATTTTGCTTAATATCAAACATATCCAAACACAGTATTAAAATGGATCCGAAATCGATTTCCTTTTTTATGACGTTTTGGAATTGTCCGAGATAGATAACGTTTGCATGAATAGATTGTGCTTTCAATGATTGAATGATATCTGAAGTAGACCAGAGGCTGCCATCCGGTTTGATGGATGCTCTAAGTTCTGCCACGGATTGTACAAATGAGCTATCTACCCATTTAGATGCCATAGCCACCACCGCCGGACCACAATTATTGATAGCATAAAAGCCGGTTCGATACTGATCAATATAAAAATCCCAAGACCGATTCAAACTTCGGGCAGCAATCAAATACTTTCCAAGTCCGTAGGCCTCTGTTTCCTTTTGCACGCTGATGGTCCATGATGAAGAAATGTCCTTCCCGTTTGATCGTAATTGCAAAGTCATGGGTTGAGAATAATCTAATATTGCTTCCTTGCTGATTTGTAATGAATCATTGATAAACAATTCTGTGTGATCGGGTGTTTTAAAGTAGGCCCTTAATTGGCGTTTATCGAAATCTTGCGGAATAATGATCTGGATTGACTTTTCATATTCATTCTTGATACTTGGGAATAATTCACCCACAATGCCGAATTCAAACTGGTCCGGATTGAGTAATGTGTCTTGATCGTTTTTTTCACAAGAAAAAAAGACAAAAAGAAGAAAGAGAAGACAAATTGCCCTCCGATCATACCTTTTCATGATTTATTTCGTTTTGGTGTATGACTATTGATGATTTATTTCAATGATCATAAAGCAATTTAAAAGCAGTTGAAAAAGCTCATTCAGAAAAAATGAAAATCATCAACATCGATAACTAATAATAAAGAATTTATCCTGGTAGATGGCTGATTAACTTAAAAGGACAAGTCAAAATTTTCTAACTTAGAAGCTCCATGTCGAAGCTGATCAATTTAAGGCCATTTAAAGAATTTTTGGCTTCAGGCCAAATTGGAGGAATATTACTACTCTTTTGTGTGAGTATTTCGCTCCTTGTTGCCAATTCGAACTGGGGGGATGGTTTCGAAAGCTTTCTGAATTTCGAATGGGGTTATCAAAGCAACCATGTACAGCTACGTTATTCCAATCTGTTGTGGATCAATGATGGATTGATGACCATTTTCTTTTTATTGGTGGGTTTAGAGATTAAACGCGAACTGATTGAAGGAGAACTATCAACATTCAAAAAAGCAGCCATGCCTGTTTTTGCAGCTGTTGGTGGGATGCTATTCCCAGCTTTTTTGTTTTTCTGTTTCAATTTTAATGAACCGAGCTCTGCTGGCTGGGGGATCCCGATGGCAACAGATATCGCCTTTGCCCTTGCTGTAATATCCCTATTAGGCAAAAGGGTTCCAGCATCTCTCAAAATATTTCTGGCCGCCTTAGCGATTGTAGACGACTTAGGAGCCATATTGGTGATAGCCGTTTTTTACACCAAAAATATCCAGTTGAATTATTTAGCCTATGCTGGAATCGTATTCCTTTTTTTAATGATTTTGAATTATCGAGGTGTTAAGAACCTGACATTTTATGTCTTGCCTGGTATTTTGCTTTGGTACTTCGTTCATCACTCAGGTATACATGCCACCATTGCAGGTGTTTTTCTAGCATTTACCATCCCTACAAACCCAGTAAAAGAAACTTCACCCTTAGAGAAACTAGAACATTTTTTGCTTAAGCCTGTCAACTTCCTCATCATGCCATTATTTGCTCTGACAAACACCAATATTTCATTAAACGCTGGGCTGCTGGAAGATTTAACTAGTCCCCTAAGTCTCGGAATCATAACAGGTTTACTCTTTGGTAAGCCAATGGGTGTATTTCTATTTTCATGGATTTCGGTAAAATTGGGCTGGTGTACACTTCCTTCTCAAAGTAATTGGAAGCACCTCTTCGGCTTGGGTATATTGGCCGGTATAGGATTCACTATGTCAATTTTCATAGCCTTGCTTTCTTTTGACAAACCTGCGTTTCAAACTGAAGCTAAATTCGCTGTATTGGTAGCTTCCCTCATGGCCGGATTAATTGGCTACAAATTCCTTAAAATAATCAATAAAAAATTAGAGGCTTAAAAATTAAGATATTCCCCCTGGTGGTGAAATGGTGAACGCTTAGTGCGACTTCATGAAATCGATGATACTGCTATAGACCGGGTTGGCACCAAAAATCATCTGGCTGATCATGGGAACATGTTTTTTCTTGGGAATGACCTGATATTTTACCGGTTTTTGAGCGGCTGTCATCATTTCATAAAATCTTTTTGACTGGATGCGGATGGCTTCATAAGTTTCTTCGCCTACTAAAACGTAATATGGGTTTTTCACGCCATCAAAAAAATTCAAAGGTGATCCTTTTTTCCAGTTTTGGGGATCATCGGTAAAAGTTTTCAGAAAACTTGGATTGTGGCCTTCGGTTTTATCAGAAATACTCAGGTATTCGAACATATCCATTCCAAAACTATCATTTAGTATAACTCCTCTGAGTGGATTATTCATCTGTCGGGAAGCAAAAAAGCGGGGATCGGCATCGATCAAGGCTGCTAAATGTCCACCTGCAGAATGACCCATCGCAAAAATCCTATCCGGATTACCACCGTAATTAGAAATAGAGTCCTTTACCCATTTCAAGGCTTCCACACAACTGACGGCCATATCTTCATAACCAGCCTGCGGTGAAAGTGGATAATTGATGATGACCGTTACCACTCCCTTACTGGCCATGTTACGACCTAACCACCAATAAATGTCTTTTTTGCCGCTATCCCATGCACCACCGTGAATAAACACCAAGACATCTTTGGGAATAGCGGTTTCTTTAGGGTAGTAAACATCCAGCAGATTGCGACCCAATTTAGAGCTGGATGGATATACAAGATCTTTTTTTATTTTGATGGAAACAGCAAAAACGGAAGTTAAGCTGGAAATGTAAAAAAGCATCATCAAAAATAGTTTGGTTTTCATCGGATCAGTGGATCTTTTTCTTTGGTAAAATGTTGGTAAACCAGTTTATCTAAAAGGCCGGGCAACCATTTACTTAAAAATACAGTTAGTTTACCCTGCCCTGTCATAATCAAGGTACGTTTTCTATTCAACACTCCCTCCACAATAATCTCCGCAACCTCCTCGGAACTCATCATCTTTTCCTCATTCATGCTGGTCTCACCCTGTGAGGAGCCATCCTTTACTAGGGCAACTTTTCGGATATTAGAAGCGGTAAATCCTGGAGAAGCCAGCATCACTTGTAAACCTGTTTTTAAGTTTTCTACTCTGAGGGCTTCTAAAAAGCCATTCATTGCAAATTTAGAGGAAGAATAACCAGTACGGCCTGGTAAGCCTTTGTAACCGGCAATAGAAGATACACCCACCACCGAGCCTTTATTTTTTAGCAATTCGGGTAAAGCATATTTGGTGCAGTAAACCGTTCCCCAAAAATTCACATCCATTAAATTACGGATGACCACCAAATCCAGGTCTTTGAACAAAGCTCGCATAGAAATACCCGCATTATTAATAAGTACGTCTATCCTGCCAAAAACCTTGATTGCCTCTTCCATTAAATGCTTACAATCATTCTCCTGAGCAACATCACAGGCCACAGCCAATGCTTTGATACCGTACGACTTTTCGAGATCCTTAGCAATTTGACACAAGGTATCGTATTGACGGGCAGCCAACACTACATTTGTACCTCTTTTGGCAAAAGATTCGGCACAGGAACGGCCAATACCTGAAGAAGCTCCAGTAATCACCACCGTTTTATTGCTTAAATTCATTTTCATTATTTCAACAGTGAATTTTCGTAAGGTATCCGTGTAGCAATGGACCGTCCGAGGGTAATCTCATCTACATATTCCAACTCGCCACCAAAAGCAATACCTCGGGCAATGGTAGAAATTTGAACAGGTAAGTCCTTTAGTTTTTTATACAGGAAGAAGATGGTCGTATCTCCTTCCATGGTAGCACTCAAGGCCAAAATTACCTCTTTTACCTCACCTGCTTTCAGCCTTTCAAGCAAAGGCTCAATATTCAAATCAGACGGACCAATGCCATCCATTGGCGAAATCAATCCACCTAAAACATGATATCCGCCCTGATATTGAGCAGTATTTTCGATGGCCATCACATCCCGGGTATCTTCCACCACACAAATAATGGAATGATCGCGTTTCTGACTGGCGCAAATCTCACACACAGCCACATCTGAAATATTATAACAAGATTGGCAAAATCTGATCTCCTCCTTTAATCGGTTAAGCGCTTCAGTAAATTGACTGACCTCCGTTTTATCCTGATTTAACAGGTGTAAAACCAAGCGTAAAGCCGTACGTTGGCCAACACCAGGCAATTTTGCAAACTCATTTACTGCGTTTTCGAGCAGCTTGGAAGAGAAATTCATTTAGCTAATTTAGCTTTTATCGACGTTTTTACGCCTTTCTCTCTTAATTTATTACATTTATCTGGTTAACCATTAAATGATTTATGACTCCTGCGGTATTACTCAGTTTTATCATCATCTATTTTCTCATTCTGATCGCCATCTCTTACTACACTTCTCGTAATTCGTCAGATAATGATACTTTTTTTCTGGCCAACAGGAATTCTAAATGGTACCTGGTAGCCTTTGGGATGATTGGCACTTCGCTATCTGGCGTTACTTTTATCTCGGTACCCGGAAAAGTGGGGGCCCTAAGTGGCGATCAGTTTCAATATTTTCAATTCGTACTGGGCAATGCCATCGGATTTATCCTCATCGCCACCATTCTGCTCCCACTTTATTACCGAATGCAGCTCACCTCCATTTATGGATACATTGAACAGAGACTCGGATTTTATAGTTATAAAACCGCTGCGGGTATTTTCCTCATCAGCCGAACCATTGGCTCAGCCTTTAGGTTATATCTGGTGATCATTGTTTTACAACGGTTTATCTTTGATGCCTACCAGATCCCCTTCTGGTTGACAGTCCTGATCTCGCTGCTATTAATTTGGTCATATACCTTTAAAGGCGGGCTAAAAACGATCATCATTACGGATACACTGCAAACCACCTTCTTGGTTGCTTCTGTTTTCCTCACTATTTATTTTCTTTGTTCAAGCCTGAATTTATCTGTTGTAGAAGCCTTTGAGAGTGTAAAAAACAGCGCTTATTCTCAAATATTCTTCTTTGAAGATTTTGTTAGCAATAAATTCCACGTCGGGAAACAGCTCCTGGGTGGCATTTTTGTCACACTAGCCATGGTGGGTTTAGATCAAGATCTGATGCAGAAAAACCTAAGCTGTAAGAATATCGGTGAAGCCCAAAAAAACATGTTCACGTTCACTGGAATTTTTGTGGTGATCAATATTTTCTTTTTGAGCGTGGGTGCACTTTTATATATCTATGCCGAAAAGAACGGTATTGCCATCCCTACAGATGCAGCCGGGAATGTACGGACTGATTTTCTGTTTCCTGAAATTGCCCTCAATCACCTCTCACTCATTCCAGGTATCATCTTTATGCTGGGTTTAACGGCTGCTACTTTTGCTACTACCGATTCGGCACTCACAGCCCTCACCACTTCTTTTTGTGTGGATTTTTTAGGGATGGATAAAGCAGAGAATAAACACAAAGCCGGTGCCGAAAAAACGCGTCATACAGTGCACATCGGATTTTCATTGGCCTTGTTTTTAGTGATTATTTTCTTTAATTCAGTAAATAACTCGGCCGTGGTAAGTGCCATTTTCACAGTTGCTTCCTATACTTACGGACCCTTGCTAGGACTTTATGGCTTTGGGCTGATCATGCGAAAAAGAGACCTACGAGACCGCTGGGTACCTTTTATTTGTTTAATTGCTCCACTTTTGTGTTATTTTCTGAACTTAAATTCTAAAACTTTATTAAACGGTTATATTTTTGATACTGAGCTCATTTTAATTAACGGATTGCTTACTTTTGCCGGCTTATGTTTCATCAGCAAGCCGAATAAACAAGCAGTAAAATATTAATTCTTAAGCATATAGATTACAGATACCATGAATAGCGAAGAAAAAATTAGGAATGCATTTGAGAACAAAGACTGGCAGGAAATTAAAGTAACTGATTCTTGGCAGATCTTTAAAATTATGGCCGAATTTGTAGATGGATTTGAAAAATTAGCAAAAATTGGCCCTTGTGTTTCCATTTTCGGTTCGGCCAGAACCAAAGAAAACAATGTTTATTATAAAATGGCCGAAGACATTGCCCGTTTATTAACTGAACGTGGTTATGGTGTTATTTCTGGTGGCGGGCCAGGCATCATGGAAGCGGCCAATAAGGGAGCTTATCAGGCCGGGGGTAAATCGGTAGGGCTAAACATTGAACTTCCATTTGAACAATTCCACAATAAATACATTGATCGGGATAAACTCCTGGAATTTGATTATTTCTTTGTCCGCAAGGTGATGTTTATGAAATATTCACAAGGGTTTATTGTGCTTCCTGGTGGATTTGGCACGCTGGACGAGATGTTTGAAGCTTTAACACTGATTCAAACTGGCAAAATTGCGAGATTTCCTATTGTATTGGTTGGAACCGCTTATTGGAAGGGATTAATTGACTGGTTGAAGGAAACCATGTTATTGAAAGAACACAATATCAACGAAGAAGACTTGAACTTGTTTCGTTTGGTAGACACAGCAGAAGACGCTGCTGAGCATATTTTCCGTTTCTACGACAAATACGTATTGAAGCCGAACTTTTAATTAGCCTTTAGTCCTAAGTTCACAGTTTTCAGGTAGCTGTTGACTGTGAACTGATGACTTCTTAAATAAAGATCTCTCCTTTCAAATAAGTTACCGCATTTCCTGACATCAACACCCGGTCTCCCTTTAATTCGCACCATAATTCTCCCCTACGCTCTGATAATTGGAATGCGTGAAGTTGATTTTTACCTAATTGTTGTGCCCAGAAAGGTATGAGGTTACAATGTGCGGAACCGGTCACCGGATCTTCATTAATTCCTACCTTGGGTGCAAAAAACCGAGACACAAAATCACTATTCGTACCTGGTGCAGTGACAATAAACCCGATGGCATCAATTTTATTCAGTTCACTAAAATCGGGATTGAGGGAAACTATTTCAGCTTCGTTTTCATAAACCAAAAAAAAGTCTCTCGATTTTAACACCTGTTTTGGCATAGGTCCGCCCAATGCGGCTGTTAAACCCTCCGGCAATAAGGCAGTTTCTGGCACTCGAGATGGAAAATCCAATGTATAAAGATCCCCCTGACGGCTTACACTGAGCGTGCCTGCTTGTAGCGTATGGAAATAAATTGTTTCTCCTTGCACTCCAAGCTGAGTGAAAATTACGTGTGCCGTGGCTAGCGTGGCATGTCCACATAAATCAATTTCTATTTCTGGAGTAAACCATCTTAATTCATAATCATCTCCTTTCGGGATGAAAAAAGCAGTCTCGGCCAGGTTATTTTCTTTGGCAATTTGAAGCATGGTTGCAGCAGGGAGCCATTCTTTCAAAGGGCAAACAGCCGCCGGATTACCTCCAAATAATTGATTGGTAAAGGCATCTACTTGATAAATTGGGAGATTCATGGCTCCAAAATACAGTTTTAATTTTAATCGAAAAGTCTTATCAGCATGGCAATAATAGCCTTTCTCATCCTTAAATCATTTAGCCAAGGATATACCTACCTAGTGACACGGTATTTTTCTAAACCACGTTGCATAATGGCCATAATAAGCCCCAAACCCCACTGATGACCGGCAGAACAATAAAAATGAACTGTTTAGCACGATATGCCGAATCAATTTACTCAGTATTGTAATTGAGACCGATTAGTTCACTGCCGTGATGGCGATGTATTGGCTATAAAAGTGATTCTTTGCAAGAATACCTGGATGGTGCGTGATTAATAATAAGTTAAGCGAATCACACCAGCAATCATTTTAGCTAAACGAACGACCTGACGGGTATAACCGTATTCATTATCGTACCAAACATATAAAACAACCGACTGTTGGTCTTGAGAAATAATGGTAGCCGGACCATCCACAATGGATGCATGGCTATTCCCAATCACATCGCTCGATACCAATTCATTGGAGATAGAATATTCAAGCTGTTCTACTAAATTGCCATAAAGTGAAGCCTGATTCAATAAATGTGCTAATTCTTCTTTAGAACTTTTCTTGCTCAAAGTAAGGTTGAGAATAGCCAATGAAACATCAGGAGTAGGTACCCTTACCGCATTGCCAGTAAGTTTGCCGGCTAAAACAGGCAGTACCTTGGCAACGGCTTTATCGGCCCCGGTCTCGGTAATCACCATATTCAATGCCGCAGAGCGGCCTCTTCTCGATTTTTTGTGATAATTATCCAGCAAGTTCTGATCGTTGGTATAAGAGTGTACGGTCTCAATATGTCCTTTTTCAATACCCAAATGCTCGTTCACCACTTTTAAAACCGGCACAATGGCATTGGTGGTACAAGAAGCAGCCGAAAAAATCGTTTCAGCAGGATCGGCATCTTGGTAATTGATTCCGTGAACAATATTAGGGATATCTCCCTTGCCCGGAGCAGTTAATAAAACTTTGGAAACGCCCTTCGAAGCCAAATGTTTAGATAAACCCTCACGGTCTCTGTAAACGCCTGTATTATCAATTAATAAAGCATCCTTGATACCGAAAGCGGTGTAATCCACTTCTTCTGGATTTTTCGCCGCAATCATGTACACCATTTGGCCATTAATAATGAGGGCTTTATTTTTAAAATCTTCGATAATTGTTCCGCTAAAAGCACCGTGTACTGAGTCATTTCTCAACAATTCAGCACGTTTAGTAAGATCTTCATCAGAGTTAGTTCGGGTAACAATGGCTCTTAAACGCAACTGCTCTCCCTTCCCGGCCTGTAAGATCAATTCACGTGCGGCAATCCGTCCAATTCTACCAAAACCATACAACACTACATCTTTCGATTGTAATTGTATTTTATCTTTTCCGACATATTTTGACAGTTTTGATAAAATAAAATCGTGGGCTGTGCTGAATTTGGCACCTTCATTGAGCCATTCAACCGCCAAACGGCCCATGTCTATCCTCGAAGGGGCAAGGTTGGAAGCGGCAATCGCTTTTGCCAAGGCCAAGGTTTCATGAATAGAAATTTCTTTTTCGGTAATCTGACGGGCATAATGATGGTGGGCGAGGATTTCGCTGCTGCTGACATCAAATAAGGGCTTGCGAAATAGGACCAGCTCAATAGAACGTTCAAACCATAATTGGCCCACCACGTTAATCAATTCGATGGCTTTTTTTTCTTTCTCGACCCAATTTTTAAATTCGGTTTCGTATTGGTGATTCATAAAATAGATGGAATATTAATTGTTGAGTAAAATGATATAGTGTAAAATATACAATATGTTCTAAACAAAAAAATCGGGCGTTTGCCCGATTTTGAATTATCCTAAATAAGATTTTAATATTTTGCTTCGCGATGTATGTCGGAGTCGCTGTAAAGCTTTATCCTTGATTTGTCGAACCCGTTCGCGGGTAAGGTTGAATTTCTCACCAATCTCCTCTAATGAAAGTGGCTGGCTGGTGCTCAAACCGAAAAATAAAACCACAATTTCTCTTTCTCTGTCTGTTAAGGTTGATAAAGATCTTTTGATTTCTTCAGAAAGCGATTCGTTGATCAAACTACTATCCGTTTCAGGATCTTTATTTTCCAATACATCTAATAAGGTATTCTCTTCACCTTGCACAAAAGGCGCATCCATAGAAACGTGGCGACCAGAATTACTCAAAGTATCCGAGATCTTGTCTACAGTAGTTTCCAGCATGTCGGCCAGTTCCTCAGGTGAAGGCTCACGCTCGTATTCCTGCTCTAATTTGGAGAATGCTTTGCTGATCTTGCTCAAAGAACCTACCTGGTTTAATGGCAAACGGACAATCCGGCTTTGCTCAGCGATGGCTTGCAATATAGACTGGCGGATCCACCAAACGGCATAAGAAATGAACTTAAATCCTTTGGTTTCGTCGAAACGTTTAGCTGCTTTGATCAAACCCAAGTTTCCTTCATTGATCAAATCGCCCAGAGTTAAACCTTGATTTTGGTACTGTTTGGCCACCGATACCACGAAACGCAAATTGGTTTTGGTTAAGCGCTCCAAAGCAGCCTGATCTCCTTCTCTGATCTTCTGAGCCAGGATAACTTCTTCTTCGGCAGTAATCAAATCTACTTTACCAATCTCATGCAAATACTTATCCAAAGACTGCGATTCGCGGTTGGTGATAGACTGGGTGATCTTAAGTTGTCTCATTGAAAGTGTGGGATGCTATTTTTCGAAAAAGCAAAGTTAACATTAAACCCGAAATTAAATCGATTTTTTGATGATTTTATCAAATTTCAAGGAGAAATTTTCGAGATTTTAATACCACAAAAATCGTTCCAAATCAATGATTTAGGAGCTTTGACTTGAATTAAAAACCTGATGTACTAAGTGAGGTTACGATCTCTGAACCATACATCATCAGGCTGGGCATCAAACAGCTCCATTTTCGCAATCAGGGTGCCTGCTTTATCATCACTTAAAACTAATTCCCGATTGATTGGTTTTAAAAACTTTTGTGCTACCATTACATCCAATTGCTGCAACAGTGGATCGTAGAAACCACCCACATTGAGTAAACCAATCGGCTTGTGGTGAAGGCCCAGTTG
Organism: Sphingobacteriaceae bacterium; assembly: GCA_947459195.1. Taxonomy (GTDB): domain Bacteria; phylum Bacteroidota; class Bacteroidia; order Sphingobacteriales; family Sphingobacteriaceae; genus JAIPAN01. Next base: position 2,742 of record CANHCS010000030.1, on the reverse strand, counting down.
CAGCCAGGTTAAAACTTCAAAAAATTCTTCCATGGTGCCGTAACCACCAGGCAGCGTAATCACTCCGTCAGATAAATCAGCCATTTTTTGTTTGCGCTGATGCATGTTCTCGGTAATGATCAATTCGCTGAGTCCTTCATGCCCTACTTCCTTGTTCATCAAAAATTCTGGAATCACACCAATCGCCTTTCCGCCCTTTTGCATAATCTGGTTGGCGATCAAGCCCATCACACCTACTCTGCCGCCGCCGTAAACGAGTGCAATGTCTTTTTTAACCATCAAATCAGACAACTCTTCAACTGCCTGTAACAATGTCGGGTCGCCATTAAAATTGGAACCGCAAAAAACACAGATACTTTTCATGGGCTTAGCGTGAATAGTTTGGTGCTTCTTTGGTAATGGTAATATCGTGCGGATGACTTTCACGAATGCCGGAAGCGGTAATTCTTACAAATTTTGCTTCCTGTAGTTTTTCTATGTTGGCTGCCCCGCAATAACCCATGCTGGCTTTTAAACCACCTATGTACTGATAAGTAACCTCTGCTAAAGTTCCTTTGTAGGGCACTCTTCCAACAATTCCTTCAGGTACTAATTTCTTGATATCGTCTTCTACATCCTGAAAATAACGATCTTTTGAACCCTGCTCCATGGCTTCTACAGAACCCATACCACGATATGATTTAAATTTACGGCCTTCGTAAATAATGGTCTCACCCGGCGATTCTTCCACTCCGGCAAATAACGAACCTGCCATGATGGAGCTGGCACCAGCTGCAATGGCTTTCGCAATATCTCCGGTATGCTTTATTCCACCATCGGCAATCACCGGAACACCGGTACCCTTTAAAGCTTTGGCACATTCAAACACGGCGTACAATTGCGGCACACCTACCCCGGCAATGATACGGGTGGTACAAATGGAGCCTGGGCCAATTCCCACTTTCACGGCATCTGCACCGGCTTCGGCCAAGGCTTTGGCAGCCTCCCCGGTAGCAATATTTCCTGCAATTACCTGCAAATCAGGGTATTTTGATTTAACTTCTCTCAGCTGATTGATCACCCCTTTTGAATGACCATGTGCTGTGTCTATGGCAATCACGTCGACTCCAGCCCTCACCAGCGCTGCAACCCGATCCATGGTATCGGGAGTAACGCCCACGGCGGCACCCACTCTTAATCGTCCATGGGCATCTTTACAGGCTTTGGGGAAATTTTTAAACTTCTGGATGTCCTTGAAAGTGATCAAACCCACCAGACAACCCTGTTTATTGATGATTGGGAGTTTTTCGATCTTATAATTCTGAAGTATTTCTTCTGCTTTCAGCAAGTCGGTTCCTTCCGGGGCGGTCACCAATTCTTCTTGAGTCATTACTTCCCGAACCGGACGGTTCATGTCCTTCTGAAAACGTAAATCGCGGTTGGTAATAATTCCCTTTAGTTTGTTTTCTGCATCAATAACCGGAATTCCACCGATTTTAAATTCACGCATGATCTGAAAGGCATCTTTTACCAAAGAATTTTCATGAAGCGTAACCGGATCCTGGATCATCCCACTTTCGGAGCGTTTCACCTTACGTACTTCATCTGCTTGGGCCTGGATGCTCATATTTTTGTGTAGCATACCCAAACCGCCCGCCTGCGCAATCGCAATTGCCAGTTCGGCCTCTGTCACGGTATCCATAGCAGCAGATACCAAGGGGATATTCAAACGAATTTTACGAGTTAACCAGGTACTGGTATCCACATCACGTGGCAATACTTCGGAGTAAGCGGGGATTAAAAGTACATCGTCGTAAGTAAGACCTTCGGCGACAAATTTTTGAGGATCGAGCTCCATAGCAAATAATGTTTTAGAATTATTATTTGCCAGACAAAGTTATCGCTTTTCTTTGATAATCACGAATTTATTGCTTGCCAACAATCACTTTTTCTAATTGATCGAAATTAAGATACTGATTGGCCAGGTTTAAAAGTGACTCCGGATTGATGGATCTGAGCGTTTGTACATAGCGATCGTAATAATCGTAACCTAATCCAAAAAAATAAATGTTTTTGAATTTATCCGCATGTGAAAAAGCATTCTCCAAACTTCCGAGCATGGAGCCCATCATGTAATTTTTCACCAGCTGCAATTCCTGCTGATCAACCAATTCGGATCTCAATAAATTGATTTCCTTTTCGATCTCGCCAATCGCTGCATGGCAAACCTCCGTCCCCACCTCTGAAGCAATGAAGAAATAACCGGCATTCTGCAAAGAAACCAAAGCAGAGCCAATTCCGTAGGTATAACCTTTTTCTTCGCGAATATTCGCCATTAAACGTGAGCCAAAATAACCACCAAGAATGGTATTGAGCACCTGCAATGCCGGGAAATCAGGATGGGTTCTGTTAATGGATACTTGCCCAATGCGGATGGCCGATTGCAAAGCATCTTTACGCTCGGTTAAATGCAAGTCACCCTTACCCGGCAAAAAACTAAACTCATTTTTATGAGGGTTGGTCGTTGAAGTCCAGGTTTGGCCAAACTCCTTGTTTAGTAATTTGATCATATCGTCGTTTACCAAACCAGAAACGATGAGCGTACAATTGGCTGGCTGATAAGCCGTTTGGTAATAGGCAAGCAAGTCTGCCTGTTTCAGTTGATCATAATCTTCCGGTTGTGCCGTATGGCCATATAAGGTCTCTTTGAATAAGATCTGATTGAAGGCCCTTCGGGCGATGAAATCATTTTTTTCTAAACTG
>CANHCS010000029.1 GCA_947459195.1 Sphingobacteriaceae bacterium | reverse complement strand
TTACGCTTGCGCTTCGGCCAATAACTTCTTACCTTTTTCGATGGCATCTTCGATGGTACCCACCAAGTTGAAGGCTGCTTCCGGATATTCATCTACTTCTCCATCCATGATCATGTTGAAGCCTTTGATGGTATCCTTGATATCAACCAAAACTCCTTTTAAGCCGGTAAATTGCTCGGCTACGTGGAAAGGCTGAGATAAGAAACGTTGTACACGACGTGCACGGGCTACTACTAATTTATCTTCTTCAGATAATTCGTCCATACCTAAGATGGCGATGATATCTTGTAATTCTTTGTAACGCTGTAAGATCTCTTTTACACGCTGTGCAGTTCCGTAATGCTCATCACCTAAAACTGCAGGGCTCAAGATACGTGAAGTAGAATCCAATGGATCTACTGCAGGATAGATACCTAATTCCGCAATTTTACGAGACAATACGGTGGTGGCATCCAAGTGGGCAAAAGTAGTTGCCGGTGCCGGGTCGGTCAAGTCATCCGCAGGTACGTAAACCGCCTGTACCGAAGTAATCGAACCTTTCTTAGTAGAAGTAATACGCTCCTGCATCAAACCCATCTCGGTAGCCAGCGTTGGTTGGTAACCTACCGCCGAAGGCATCCGGCCTAATAGTGCCGATACTTCAGAGCCTGCCTGAGTGAAACGGAAGATATTATCTACGAAGAACAGGATATCCTTACCTTGTCCGTCGGCGCTGTCGCCATCACGGAAATATTCAGCAACAGTCAAACCAGATAGGGCCACACGTGCACGTGCACCTGGAGGCTCGTTCATCTGTCCGAAAACCAATGTTGCTTTAGAATCTTTTAATTTTTCTTTATCTACCACACTTAAATCCCAACCACCTTTTTCCATTGAGTGCAGGAATTCTTCACCATAATTAATTACGCCCGATTCGATAAACTCACGTAATAAGTCGTTTCCTTCACGGGTACGCTCACCTACACCGGCAAACACAGATAAACCAGCATAAGCTTTCGCGATGTTGTTTACCAACTCCATGATCAATACGGTTTTACCTACACCCGCACCACCAAACAAACCAATTTTACCACCTTTTGCATAAGGCTCCAAAAGGTCAATTACCTTGATCCCGGTGTACAAAACTTCGGTTTCGGTAGATAATTCGTCAAATTTAGGAGGTGTATTGTGGATAGGATAACCGCCCGCATTGTCCACCTGGTCGATACCATCGATGGCTTCACCAACTACATTGAATAAACGGCCTTTAATTTGATCGCCAACTGGCATTTTAATCGGCGCTCCGGTGTCTATCACATCCATTCCGCGAACTAAACCATCGGTAGAGTCCATTGCAATGGCACGAACGCGATCTTCACCTAAATGCTGTTGAACTTCCAGAACTATTTTCTGTCCGTTCTCTTTTTTGATCTCCAATGCATCGTAAATTTTTGGCAATTGTGCATTGTTCGCAAAACTTACGTCTACAACCGGACCGATAATTTGGGCTATTTTTCCTGTGTTTGGCATATAATTACGGTATATTTTGATTTTTAACCTATAAAAAAACAGCTTATAATTTCTGTCTTTTTTCGGTCCGCAAAAATACACTTTATCGCTGAAAAATAATAGAAGATTATTAATTTTTTCAATAAAAATCCATGTAAAAAAATCGTAGAACTTAATTCTTTCTGAGGTGTTTAATAATGGATAGATAACTATAAATGGAATGAAACTATTACATCAGTTAAAAAAAGCATGGCCAAGGGTCGTTGCTTTAGTCTTTGCATCGTTCAGTTCATTGACGGTATGGTCGCAGGACACCACCGCTACCGACGAGCGAGCTGCTACGCAAAATGAAACGGGTGCTTGGTACGACCAGGGCTGGATTTGGTTCGTAATCATCATCATCGCGATTATTTTAGTTTTGGCCCTCACCCGTAAATCGGGTAAAGGTCCGATGGACAGAGAAAGCAATCGTTTCAAAGACCGTAGATAAGTCAAAAAGGTTTCTGGCCTTGTTTCATCCGACAAATTTCTGCTCTTTTGAAGCATGAAAAGGATCATGGTTACCGGAAGTAATGGCCTGTTGGGGCAAAAAATCACCGATTTGGCTCTTTTGAATTCCGAAATAGAATTGTTTGCGACTTCAAAAGGGCCCGATCGGCACCCATCGAAATCGGGTTACCTATACTTTGATTTAGATATTTGCGATCCTGATCAGACGACAGCATTAATTTCAAAGCTGAGGCCGCAGGTCATCATCCATACCGCCGCCATGACCAATGTAGACGCTTGCGAAAATGATCAGGCGGCTTGCACTCAACTCAATGTGCATGCAGTTCAAAACATCTCATCTCTGTGTAAGCAATACGATATTCATCTTATTCATCTGTCAACAGATTTCATTTTTGATGGAGAAAATGGTCCCTATACGGAAGATGCAAAACCTAATCCATTGAGTTTTTATGGGCAATCTAAACTCAATGCAGAGCAAATTATACAAGCTTCAGGATGCAGAGCGGCCATACTCAGAACCATTATTGTTTACGGGATTGTGAACGATATGAGTCGAAGCAACATTGTGCTTTGGGCGAAAGGTGCTTTAGAGAAAGGCGAAAGTATTTCAGTGGTAAACGATCAGTGGCGTATGCCAACCCTGGCCGAAGACCTGGCAGCCTGTTGTCTATTGGCTGCTCAAAAAGAAGCACAGGGGGTGTATAATGCATCCGGTAAAGACATGATGAACATGGTGGAATTGGTTGAAAAAGTGGCTGATTTTTGGAAGCTGGATAAAAATTTGATCAAACCAATTACTTCAGCCAGCTTAAACCAAAAAGCGAAAAGGCCGCCTAAAACCGGATTTATCCTCGATAAAAGTATCCGTGAACTCGGTTACCAACCACATTCATTCATCGAGGGATTGTCAATTTTAGATAAACAACTCAAATCAACTGCACATTAAATTATCTTTGATCAAATTTTAGAAAATGGCAAACATCAATAAAGGCCAAAAAGCCCCTGATTTTAAATTATTCAGTACAGAACTGAAAGAAGTAAGTTTGAGCGATTATGCCGGAAAGAAATTGGTGATCCACTTTTTCCCAATGGCTTTTACCGGTGTTTGTACCACTCAATTATGCACCATGAGAGATACTTTTGGTTATTACGAAGGTTTGGATGCAGAGGTAATCGCTATCTCGGTCGATTCACCCTTCACTCTTGCTAAGTTTAAGGAAGATCAAAATTATCAGTTTCCGCTGCTCTCAGATTTCAACAAAGAAGTTTCAAAAGCTTACGGTGCCTATTACGATGAGTTTGTATTTAATTTGAAAGGGGTTTCTAAAAGAGCTGCTTTTGTTTTAGATCAAAATCACGAAGTGGTTTATGCCGAAGTATTGGAGTCGGCTGGCGATCTGCCCGATTTTAATGCGATTCGTGAAGCTGTAAATCAATAAAAACCAAAATTCTTTGCTTTTTTGAGCGGAACTCCTATTTTTGCAGTCCGTAAATCAAAAGGACCTGTAGCTTAATTGGATAGAGCACCTGACTACGGATCAGGAGGTTAGGGGTTCGACTCCCTTCAGGTCCACAATACATGCAAGCCTTTTCGATCACCAACCGAAAAGGCTTCAAATTTTAAACACGATTTAGAACGAAATGCTTAATCTGGTGTTATTTGGCCCTCCAGGTGCTGGAAAAGGGACTCAATCTCAAAAATTGATCGATCAATATCAATTGATTCATCTTTCTACTGGTGATTTATTGAGAAGTGAAATTGCTCAGGGAACTGCTCTAGGTATGGAAGCTAAAAAATTGATGGATCAGGGTGTTTTGGTGCCTGATGAGGTGGTGATCGGCATGATCAGCAATAAACTCGATGCCAACAAGAATTCCAAAGGATTCATTTTTGACGGTTTTCCTCGTACCGTGGCGCAAGCCGAAGCATTAGATCAATTATTAGCTACTAAGGATTCAGCCATTTCGGCCATGATCGCCCTCGAAGTGAATGACGACGAATTGGAGCGTCGTTTATTGTTAAGAGGTAAAGATTCGGGCCGTCCTGATGACGCCAATCCGGAAGTCATTCGCAAACGGATCGCAGAGTATAATAACAAAACCGCTCCGGTTGCAAATTTTTATAAAACGCAAAATAAATTTTACAGCATAGCGGGTATTGGGGCCATTGAGGAGATATTTGCCTCCCTGTGCTCTGTGATTAATCAACTGTAAAACACAAAAAAATAAAGCATAGCGGATGCGACATCAGCTGTCCATCCGCTATTTTTGTATCCAATCAAAAATCAAATGTCGCAAGGATCCAATTTCGTTGATTATGTAAAAATTTGTTGCCGCTCTGGTCACGGAGGGGCAGGTTCAGCGCATTTGCACCGCGATAAGCATACTGCCAAAGGCGGACCAGATGGGGGCGATGGTGGCCGTGGTGGGCACATTATTTTGAGAGGAAATGCCCAACTGTGGACGCTACTCCATTTAAAATACCGTAAACACGTGATTGCAGAGAACGGTGAAAACGGCGGAAGTGCATTAAAAACAGGCCGTACCGGAAAAGACGAGATCTTGGAGGTGCCATTGGGGACCATTGCTAAAGATGCAGAGACAGGAGAGACCTTGTTTGAAATTACGCAAGATGGCGAAACCCGCATTTTAACACCCGGCGGACGCGGAGGTTTGGGGAATTGGCACTTTAAATCGTCTACACAGCAAACACCACGATTTGCGCAGCCCGGAGAACCCGGTTTGGAGGAGTGGATGATTTTAGAATTGAAAGTTTTAGCAGATGTGGGTTTGGTGGGCTTCCCAAATGCTGGTAAATCGACTTTGTTGTCTGTTGTTTCGGCGGCAAAACCCGAAATTGCCGATTATGCCTTCACTACACTGGTGCCGAACCTGGGTATTGTTTCCTACCGTGATAATAAATCATTTATCATGGCCGATATTCCCGGAATCATTGAAGGTGCATCCAAAGGGAAAGGCTTGGGCTTCCGTTTCTTGCGACATATTGAAAGAAATTCTGTGCTGTTATTTATGGTGCCAGCCGATACCAGCCGTACCATCCAGGAAGAATATCAAATATTACTGAAAGAGTTAGAAGCATATAACCCAGAGTTAATGCATAAACCCCGAGTTTTGGCCATCACCAAATCAGATATGCTGGATGAAGAGTTGATGGAGGAAATGAGGAAGGACCTCCCTATAATTCCTTTTGTTTTCATTTCTTCGGTGGCACAAAAGGGACTATTGGAACTTAAAGATCTAATTTGGACGGCAATCAATACTGATTCCGAAGAATAATTGCACTAAATTTGCATCGTGAGAATTGCTATCAACGGTTTCGGACGAATTGGGCGGATCAGTCTTCGTGCCCTGCTTCAAAAAGCAGGCTTAGAAGTGATTGCAATCAATGATTTAGGTGATAAGGCTACCCTGGCCCATCTTTTTAAATACGACTCTGTTCATCGGGGCTATCCGGGCCAAGTAAGTGCCACTTCTAATACTTTAATTGTTGACGGAAAAACTATCCAAGTTTTTGCAGAAAAAGATCCGAAAAACTTGCCTTGGAAAGAGCTGGATATTGATTTAGTGATCGAATCTACTGGGAGATTCACTTCAAAAGAAGGTGCGAACCAGCACCTGATTGCAGGCGCAAAACAGGTGGTCATTTCTGCCCCATCTGCAGATAAAGAAGTACCAACCGTTGTATTGGGTGTAAACGATCAGCAAATTGATCTCAGCTCACCAATTTTGTCAAATGCTTCCTGTACTACCAATAATGTGGCACCCATGGTGAAAGTGCTTGACGAATTCTGGGGGATTGTTGATGGATCCATTACTACGGTCCACTCCATGACCGGCGACCAGAATCTGCATGATGCCCCACACAAAGATTTACGCAGGGCCCGTGCTGCCTCCGCATCCATCATCCCTACCAGTACCGGTGCTGCCAAGGCCATTACCGCCATTTTTCCGCATTTGGAAGGCAAACTGGGTGGAGCCGGAATCCGGGTGCCGGTGCTCAACGGCTCCTTAACAGATTTCACCTGTACTTTGAGTAAATCGGTTAGTGTGGCAGAGATCAATGCAGCTTTTAAAAAAGCCGCTGAAAATGAGCTCAAAGGCATTTTATTTTATACTGAAGAACCTATTGTGTCTGTCGACATTTTGGATAATCTGCATTCCTGTGTATTTGATGCGCAGCTTACCTCGGTAGTTGGGGGCTTAGTGAAAGTGGTGGGTTGGTACGATAATGAATCGGGTTATGCTAACCGACTCGCCGAACTGGCCCAACTTATTTCGCAATTAAAATAATGACTCGTTTTATTAAACCTGAACAAGTATTGCCTCTTCGTTCGCTCGTTTTGAGGAATGGTAAACCCGAAATCGATTGTATTTTTCCCGGCGACAATGAGTCTGATTCCTTTCATTTAGGTTTTGAGAAAGATGGTGAGCTAGTTTGTGTAGCCAGTTTTTATCACAAAGAGAAGGAAGGTTTTTCTGGAAATGCTTATAAGCTTCGCGGCATGGCTACCCATCCCGACTGGCAGGGCAAGGGCATTGGTAATCAACTGCTTAATTTTGCGATTATTTACCTTCGGGGCCGCGGTGCCAATTATCTTTGGTGCAATGCCCGTCAAAAAGCGTATCGGTTTTACCAAAGTTTAGGTTTTGAATTCATTTCTGAAGAATTCGAATTTCCCGAAATAGGTCCCCATAAAGCCATGTATCTCAAAATACAATAGCGGCATTTTTCTTACCTTCGTTTTCGAAAATACAATACATGAAAACGATAGACCAACTTAATTTTTCTAATAAAAAAGCCCTTATTCGCGTAGATTTTAATGTGCCATTGGATGAGCATTTTCAAATCACGGACGATAACCGAATTCAGGGAGCCTTGCCCACCATTAATAAAATTTTGAAAGATGGTGGGAGTGTGATTCTGATGTCTCACTTGGGGCGTCCTAAAGAAGGTCCAACAGATAAATATTCTTTGAAGCACATAATTGACCATCTGTCAAGTGTATTGGCCCGTCCCGTACAATTTGCTAATGACTGTATTGGTCAGGAAGCGGTGGATAAGGCCTCGGCTTTGCAGTCTGGAGAAGTGCTTTTGCTTGAAAACCTACGTTTTTACAAGGAAGAAGAGAAAGGAGATCTTGCTTTCGCGGAAAAGTTGGCCAGTTTGGGTGATGTATATGTAAATGATGCTTTCGGTACTGCTCACCGTGCCCATGCCTCAACAGCAGTGATTGCGCAGTTTTTCCCTCAGGCAAAATACTTTGGCTATTTAATGGCGGGCGAATTGGCCAATGCCGAAAAAGTGTTGAACCATGCCGAGCATCCGTTTACAGCTATTATGGGAGGCGCTAAAGTTTCTGATAAGATTGAATTGATCGAACAGCTGTTGGGGAAGGTAGATAACCTGATTATTGGTGGTGGAATGGCTTATACCTTTGCCAAGGCACAAGGTGGCCAAATTGGTAAATCTATTTGCGAAGATGACAAATTGGATTTGGCTTTGAGCCTGATTAAAAAAGCTAAAAACAAGGGCGTGAATTTATACCTGCCGGTTGATACGATCATTGCTGATGCTTTTGCCAACGATGCTAGAACGGATATTGCAGCTACTTCAGAAATTCCTGCTGAGTGGATGGGCTTAGATATTGGTCCTGAAACCCGCGAATTATTTGCTGAAGTAGTGAAAAACTCAAAGACTTTACTATGGAATGGCCCCATGGGAGTTTTTGAAATGGAAACTTTCGAAAAAGGAACCCATGCCATCGCCATGGCGGTGGTGGAAGCCACCAAAAATGGAGCTTTCTCGCTCATTGGCGGTGGTGATTCTGCTGCTGCGGTTTCCAAATTCAATTTAACCGAACAGGTCAGCTATGTATCTACCGGGGGAGGCGCTTTACTCGAGTATATGGAAGGTAAGGTTCTGCCGGGTGTGAAGGCCATTAATGATTGATTAAAATTTTAGATTTAAGCAAAGAGCCCCGTTTCGAAATTTCGTAACGGGGCTCTTTTTTTGACCCAAAGTGGGAGAAAAAGATTGTGGAAAACTTTTTTGTGGGAGATTGTGGTAAAAAGTGGAGAATCTCCCTATTTTTACTGTTGAATAAAACCACAAAAAGCACAATGGCGCATTTTTTAGGCGAATTTGATTGTAAACTCGATGCCAAGGGAAGGCTAATGATTCCTGCTGGCTTGAAAAAGCAATTGCCTGAAGCAGAGCGTGAAGGCTTGGTAGTGAACCGTGGTTTTGAAAAACATTTGGTGGTTTATACCCGCAAAGAGTGGGAGGTGATCGTTGATGAGTTGTCGAAGCTCAATACCTACGAAAAGAAAACCCGTGAATTCATTCGCTACTTTACTCGTGGCGCTTCCGAGTTAACGCTCGATGCAGCCAACCGGGTGCTCTTGCCAAAATCATTATTGGAATATGCCGGAATTGCCGGAGAGGTGGTACTTTCTTGTCAATTTAATAAAATAGAAATCTGGGCTAAAGATGCCTATGATTCGCAATTGGATAATGAACCAGAAAACTTCGCCAACCTGGCCGAAGAAGTAATGGGCAATGCTGCCAGGAGGAACGCCAATGACTGATTACCACGTTCCGGTGATGTTGCAGCAATGCCTCGAAGGTTTGGCAATTAAGCCCGACGGCGTTTATGTGGATGTTACCTTCGGGGGTGGTGGTCATTCTAAAGCAATCTTGAAACAGCTGGGTCCTAAAGGTCGTTTGCTGGCCTTTGATCAGGATGCAGATGCTCAACAAAATATTCCTACCGATGAACGTTTCACATTCATCGATCAAAATTTCAGGTATTTGAAAAATTACTGCCGCTTGCATGGTGCAATTCCTGTGGATGGTATACTGGCTGATCTGGGTGTATCTTCTCATCAGTTCGATCAGGCCGATCGTGGTTTTTCCATTCGATTTGATGCCGATCTGGATATGCGCATGGATCGCACAGCTGCCTTGACGGCGAAAGAAGTCCTGAACAGCTATCCTGAAGAAACTTTGCATAAAATTTTTGGTATTTACGGGGAAATCCAAAATGCCAAATCGCTGGCCAAAACAATTGTAACTGCCCGCTTAAATCAACCGATCACTACCGTGCAGGAGTTTAAGCAGGTGATCAGCAAACTCATCCCGAAAGGAAAAGAAAACAAATACCTGGCGCAGGTATTCCAGGCTTTACGCATTGAAGTAAATCAGGAACTGGAGGCTTTGCAGGAGTTTTTAGAGCAATCGGTAGAGGTGCTCAAATCGGGTGGTCGTTTGGTGGTGATGTCTTACCATTCTCTCGAAGATCGATTGGTGAAGAATTTCATTGCCAAAGGCAAGTTTAAAGGAGAAGTAGAGAAGGATTTTTTCGGGAACGAACTCAAGCCGCTTAGTGCAGTTAATCGCAAGGCGGTTACCGCAAGGGATGAAGAAATACAGGTGAACAACCGGGCTCGCAGTGCCAAGTTGCGTATCGCAGTAAAAAATTAAAATGACGAATCGCTTTAGAAACGAGATCATTGAAGAAGAGGAAGTGGAAATCGCTCCTGCTGAGGCGCCTGTAGAGGAGCCAAAGGCCGAATTGCCACGTAATTTCTTCACCATCTTGTTTACCGAAGGCGTGGTTTCTAAAGAAGCGGCCACCGAAATGTTGCCCTTTATATTGTTTTTTGCTTTTCTAGGGATGGTATACATCGGGAACCGTCACTTTGCCGAAAACAACATCAGAGACATTGATAAAATGAGAAGAGAAGTGGTGGAATTGAGTGCAGATTATAAAGTGTTGAAAGCAGAGTTAATGCTCAAAAGCACCAAAACTGAAGTGGCAAAAGAAGCCGATACTTTGGGTTTGATTGAGCCAGTTGAGCCACCTAAAAAAATTATGGTACCCGCAGATGAATATCAGAACTGATATATTGATTCGCGTTTATTTCGCTTTTGGGCTGATTGTATTATTCGCCTTTGCGGTGCTATTTAAACTTTTCCATGTACAGGTGGTGGAAGGTAAAAAATGGCACAAAATGGCCGATAGCATTTCTACTAAAATGGTTCAAGTGGAAGCAATACGTGGAAATATCTATTCGATAGACGGCAGTTTGCTGGCCACTTCAGTTCCTGAATACGATTTGCGTATGGACCCGCTTGCCGGTGAACTGGAAGAAGAGGAGATTTTTTACGAGAAAGTGGATTCGTTGGCCTATAGTCTAGCTACTTATTTCAAAGACAAAACGCCATCTGAATATGAGCGTTTATTGCGTGATGCCCGCAAAAAGCCAGATCGCAATGTGCTGATTAAAAGGAAAATCACACATAGTCAATTGCTCGATGTTAAGAAATTCCCCATTTTTAACTTCAGACGTGGAGGCGGACTTATAGCCAAACCTCGCAACAAACGTATTAAGCCTTTCGGTGATCTGGCTTTACGTACCATTGGCTATAAAAATGCAAACGTACAGCCTGTAGGTTTAGAGGGTGCTTACAGTAAATACATTGATGGCGAATCAGGCAGTAGGTTAATGCAGAAAATAGCTGGAGCCTGGATTCCGGTGAATAAAGATGAAGAGATCTCACCTAAACCAGGTGCAGACATCATCTCCACCATCGATATTAACATTCAGGATGTGGCTCAGCGTGCCCTGCTAAAGCAGCTTATCAAAAGTCAGGCGCACCACGGTTGTGTGATCTTGATGGAAGTGGCCACCGGGGAGATTCGTGCCATTGCCAATTATACCAGGGATGGCGAAGAGGGGGTTTACAAGGAGAAATTCAATTATGCTATCAACGAAAGCTTAGATCCGGGTTCCACTTTCAAGCTGGCTTCTTACATGGCCCTGCTGGAAGATAAAAAAGTAGATACCAATACAGTAGTGGTAACCGGTGACGGCAAATACAATATTCACAGCCATACCATCAAGGAATCGCATGGCGGTTTGGGTAATATCAGTGTGAAACATGCATTTGAGGTTTCATCCAACGTAGCCATAGCCAAACTGGTGGAGACCAATTACCATAATGATCCCAAAAGATTCACCGATCTACTTTACAGTTTTGGATTGAATAAAAAATTGGGTCTCCAAATCCCTGGAGAAGCTACACCATTGATCAAAAATCCATCTTCCAAAAGCTGGAGCGACCTGACCCTGCCTCAGATGGCTTATGGTTATGAGATGCGCATCACGCCGCTGCAAATGCTCACCTTCTACAATTCTGTCGCCAATAATGGTAAAATGATTGCTCCGGTTTTTGTTCGGGAGATCAAGAGTTTGGGCGAAACAGTTGAAACTTTTCAAGCCAGGGTCATCAACGAGAAGGTGTGTTCTGACGCCACTTTGGGCAAAATTCGTAAAATGATGGAGGGAGTGGTAGAGATTGGAACGGGAAAGGATGTGATCAAAAACCCTTACTATAAAGTAGCAGGCAAAACCGGTACCGCTCAGGTTGCTGATGGTGCAAAAGGCTACAAAGGTAAGCGCTCCTATCAAGCTTCTTTTTGCGGTTATTTTCCTGCAGATAAACCTAAATATTCCATGATTGTGGTGCTGAACGATCCGAAGGGCGCTTATTATGCAGCATTGGTGGCTGGTCCGGTATTTCGTGAAGTAGCTGATAAAGTGTATGCCAGCGATGCTCAAATGTTCAATAACATTCAGCAATTACGCTTTGCCGGTCAGAATAAACCCAATGCCAAGCCAGGAGATCCCAAAACTACCCAATTGGCGGCAAAATCTTTAGGCATCAGCGCCAGTGATAGTAATAAAAATAAACCTGCTTTCAATTACCGTGAAGGTTTTGTGCCAAATGTGACTGGTATGGGTTTAAAAGATGCGATGTATTTATTGGGTAATGCAGGGATGCGGGCAGTGCCAAAAGGAAGTGGTAAAGTAATCCGGCAGTCGGTGCCGGCAGGCAGCCGGGTGGCGAAAGGTTATCCGGTGGTTTTAGATCTGAATTAAATGAAGACTTTGAAGGACATATTGTACGGCGTTTCGCTTCAGCAGGTAATCGGATCTACCCATGCTGAAGTAGAAGCATTGGCTTTCAATTCCCGATTGGTGAAACCAGGAACGCTGTTCGTTGCCATTGAAGGAACGGTTTCTGATGGCCATCAATACATTAATAAAGCCATTGAGCTGGGTGCAAATGCCATTGTTTGCGAAAAACTTCCAGCAGAAATCCAGGAGGGAATCCATTACATTAAAGTAGAAAATTCTGCAAAAGCCCTGGGTATTATTGCGGCTAATTTTTACGATCATCCTTCTAAAGCTTTAAAATTAGTCGGCATTACAGGTACCAATGGTAAAACCACCACGGCCACCTTATTGTTCCAGTTATTTGTGGATCTGGGTTATAAAACCGGACTGATCTCCACTGTACAAAATCAGATCAATCAAGAAATTATACCCTCTACCCATACCACTCCCGACCCGATCACTTTGAATCAGTTGTTGAGTCAAATGGTGGCAGCCGGCTGTGATTATTGTTTCATGGAAGTGAGTTCACATGCCATTGCACAATACCGAATTGCCGGTCTGGAATATGCTGGTGGAGTATTTAGTAACATAACTCACGATCATCTAGATTTTCATAAAACCTTCGAGGCCTACTTAAAAGCTAAGAAGCAATTTTTTGATGAACTCCCATCTACCGCTTTTGCCCTTACCAATGCAGATGATAAGAATGGCTTGGTGATGATGCAAAATACTAGGGCTCACCAAAAAACATACAGCCTAAAACACATGGCCGATTACAAGGCTAAAGTGATAGAAAACCAGTTCAACGGTTTGCTCTTAAATATTGATAACGAGGAAGTTTGGTTTAAAATGGTGGGCAGTTTTAATGCCTATAACCTGCTGGCTGTTTATGCAACCGCCATGCTCCTTGATCAGGATAAGTTGAAAGTGCTGACCTCATTGAGCCGTTTAACAGGTGCTGAAGGTCGTTTTGATTACTTGATCTCCGATCAGGGAGTGATTGGTATTGTAGATTATGCCCATACGCCTGATGCCGTATTGAATGTTTTGAATACCATCCGCGACATCAGGAAGGGTAATGAGCAAGTGATTACAATCATTGGTTGTGGCGGCGACAGAGATAAAACCAAACGCCCCATTATGGCCCATGTTGCTTGCGAAGGAAGCGATAAAGTGATCCTCACTTCTGACAATCCACGTACGGAAGAACCTGAGCAAATCATTCGCGAAATGGAAGCGGGAGTGGGTCCAAGTCATCGTAAAAAAACCATCGCTATTAGCGATCGTAAAGAAGCAATTAAAACCGCCTGTCATTTAGCTAAACCCGGCGATATCATTCTATTGGCCGGCAAGGGGCATGAGAAATACCAGGAAGTAAACGGTGTAAAATATCCATTTGACGATAAAGCCATCTTATCTGAAACCTTAAACCTGATCAACTGATGTTACATTATTTATTCACCTGGTTAGATAAAATTTACGATTTCCCAGGAGCGGGCTTGTTCCAGTACATCTCTTTCAGAACCGGAATGGCCGTGATCTTATCACTGTTAATCACCACGGTTTATGGTAGCCGTTTGATTAATATTTTAAGAGCCAAACAGGTTGGTGAAACCGTGAGAAATTTAGGATTAGATGGTCAGATTGAGAAGCAAGGAACCCCTACGATGGGTGGAATTATCATCCTGCTGGGTATCCTGGTGCCTACCTTACTTTTAGCCAAACTGGATAATATCTACATCATCCTCATGCTGATTACCACTGTTTGGATGGGCGCCATCGGCTTTTTAGACGATTACATCAAGGTATTTAAAAAAGATAAAGAAGGTCTTGCAGGCCGATTTAAGATCATGGGTCAGGTGGGTTTAGCACTCATCATTGGTTGGACCATGTACTTCCATCCTGATATTGTGGTGAGAGAACAGGTAGCAAAACCAGCAAACCCTACAGCTCAAATACAAGAGCATCATATCGAGAATCAAGTTTATTATACCCAGGATGTAAAATCGACGGTGACCAATGTGCCATTTTACAAAAACAACGAATTCGATTATGCCAAAGTGCTGAAGTTTTTGGGTGAAGGTTATGAGCAGTACGCATTACTGGTGTTTATGATTTTTGTAATCGTCATCATCACTGCGGTTTCAAATGGAGCAAATATAACCGATGGCATTGACGGTTTAGCCACCGGAACTTCTGCCATTGTGGGCATTACCCTTGCAGTTTTGGCCTATGTTTCGGGTAACACCATCATTGCCGATTATCTCAATATCATGTACATCCCCAATTCGGGCGAGCTGGTGATTTTTGCCGGTGCTTTTGTGGGGGCCTGTGTGGGCTTTTTGTGGTACAACTCTTATCCGGCGCAAGTTTTTATGGGCGATACCGGAAGTTTGGCGATCGGTGGTATCATCGCTGCATTTGCCATCATGATTCGTAAAGAATTACTCATTCCTGTTTTATGCGGGATCTTCCTGATCGAAAATCTGTCAGTGATCATCCAGGTGAGCTGGTTTAAATACACCAAGAAGAAATATGGAGAAGGTCGCAGGGTTTTCCTGATGTCGCCTTTACACCATCACTACCAGAAAAAGGGGTACCATGAGGCAAAAATCGTGACTCGTTTCTGGATCATGGGAATCCTATTAGCCATTTTAACCATTGTAACCCTCAAGCTACGTTAATGAGTACCAAACCCTATATCGTGATTTTGGGTGCCGGCGAGAGCGGGGTGGGTGCGGCATATCTTGCCCAGAAGAAGGGTTATGAGGTTTTTGTATCTGATTTTGGAGCGATTGCAGATACTTATAAACAAGAATTGGAGCGATTGGCGATTCCCTTTGAAGAGCATCAACATACTGAAGAGCTGATTTTGAAGGCGCAGGAAGTCGTAAAAAGCCCCGGAATACCAGATAAGGCTTCAATTGTTAAAAAATTAACTGAAAAGCAGATCCCGATCATTTCTGAGATCGAGTTTGCAGCTCGTTACACTAATGCTCAACTCATCGCAATTACGGGCTCCAATGGCAAGTCTACTACTACCATGCTGACTTACCACATCCTGAAAAACGCCGGATTAAAAGTTGGTTTGGCCGGAAATATTGGTCAGAGTTTTGCCAAACAGGTGGCCGATCAGTCGTATGATTATTACGTATTGGAAATCAGCAGTTTCATGCTGGATAATATGTACGATTTCAAAGCGAACATTGCCGTCCTTTTGAATATTACTCCCGATCATTTAGATCGATACGAATACCAAATGGATAATTATGTGAATTCTAAATTCCGGATCATCCAAAATCAAACACCATCAGACGTATTTATTTATTGCGCCGATGATGCAGAAACCCTGAAGGGGCTTCCTCGTCATCCATCGAAAGCAAAGCTTTATCCTTTTTCAATACTTCACGCTCAGTTGCCAGGTGCATACCTGAGTGGTGAAGAAATGATCATCAATTTAAATCAAGAACAACAAACCCCCTTTAATATGTTAATTGACGAATTAGCCCTACAAGGCAAGCACAACATTTACAACTCTATGGCCTCGGGTATCGTGGCTAAAGTGCTCGAATTAAGAAATGAGTCCATCCGCGAAAGCATGGGCAATTTCACCAATATCGAACACCGTTTGGAGCATGTGGCCCGCATTTCTGGCATTGAATTCATCAACGATTCTAAAGCCACCAATGTGAACTCTACCTGGTATGCCCTTGAAAGTATGAACACAGGCGTGGTGTTGATCATGGGTGGAGTAGATAAAGGCAACGACTACCAGATGTTGAGAGATTTGGTGAAGTCGAAGGTTAAAGCCATTGTTTGCCTCGGCAAAGACAACCATCGCATTCATGAAGCTTTTGAAGATGATGTAGAAGTGATTGTAAACACTTTCACTGCGGAAGAAGCAGTTCAAGTTGCCTATCATTTAGCAAAGAAAGGCGATACCGTTTTGCTTTCACCTGCTTGTGCCAGCTTCGATTTGTTCAAAAATTATGAAGACAGAGGCCAACAGTTCAAGAAAGCAGTTAAGGAATTATAATAGCAAACCGGTACTATCAAATGGAAAGAATATTCAATAAAACCAAAGGAGATCGCTGGATCTGGATCATTGTGATCTTGTTATCCATTTGGTCTTTGATGGCCGTTTATAGTGCTACGGGGACCATTGCCTACAAAAAGGGGGTAGGTAGTGAGGCTTATCTAATTAAACACCTCATTTTTATTGTGGGGGGTATTGCGTTGATGTATTTTTCGCATTTGCTCGATTATCGTCATTATGCAGGGATCTCTAAATTGTTGATGGTTGTTACCATCCCATTATTGTTATATACCCTTTTGTTTGGGGCAAATGTGAATGATGCAAGCAGGTGGGTTACCATCCCTATCATTAACCAAACTTTTCAGACCTCAGATTTGGCCAAATTAGCGCTCATTACCTTCTTGGCCAGAACACTTACTAGGAAACAAGAAAATATAAAGGATGTAAAAAAAGCATTCATCCCGATCATGGGTTCGGTTTGTGCGGTATTTATACTCATCGCTCTAGCCAACCTTTCTACGGCGATTATGCTTTTTGGAGTAAGTATTTTGCTGCTCATCATGGGGCGGATCAGTATCAAACAAATCAGTATTGTTTGTTTGGTGGGTCTCTTATTATTGACCGCGGTGATTTTCCTGGGTCCGCGACGTAAAACCTACATTTCTCGTATTGAAACTTATTTACATCCTGAAAAAGCAAGTCCGGATAAATCCTTCCAATCTGATCACGCCAAAATTGCAATAGCTACTGGAGGTTTATTCGGTAAAGGACCTGGCAACAGCACCCAGCGTAATTATTTACCACACCCTTATTCAGATTTTGTTTACGCCCTCATTATTGAAGAGTATGGCTTAGTGGGAGGGGTAACCTTATTAATTCTCTATTTGGTTTTTCTGTACCGATGTGTGCTTATTGTTACCTACAGTCCCAAGGCATTTGGCGCCTTATTGGCAGCCGGTTTGAGTTTTAGTTTAACCATACAAGCATTTGCGAATATGGCAGTAGCCGTAGGCCTTGGTCCTGTAACGGGTGTGCCATTGCCATTGGTGAGCATGGGTGGAACTTCCATCTTGTTTACCAGCATTGCATTTGGAATTATTTTGAGTGTAAGTCGTGATGTGGAAGAAAACAAAGAAAAAGAACGAAAAAAAGTAATCATCGGCG
Source organism: Sphingobacteriaceae bacterium (assembly GCA_947459195.1). Taxonomy (GTDB): domain Bacteria; phylum Bacteroidota; class Bacteroidia; order Sphingobacteriales; family Sphingobacteriaceae; genus JAIPAN01. Next base: position 8,149 of record CANHCS010000029.1, on the reverse strand, counting down.
AAGTATAATATGTCTAAGAGAGTCATCATTAGCGGCGGAGGAACCGGGGGACACATTTTCCCGGCTTTGGCTATTGCCAAGGCTTTGCAGCGCCTCGACCAGCAAGTGGAGATTCTTTTTGTAGGCGCTTTAGGTAGGATGGAGATGGAGAAAGTGCCTGCTGCGGGTTACCAAATTATTGGTTTAGACATTCAGGGAATTCAGAGAAAATCGCTGATGAAAAATTTGGCTTTACCGTTTAAGCTGATTAAAAGTTTGTTGAAAGCACGTAGCATCCTCAAATCATTTAAGCCAGATGTAGCAGTGGGTGTAGGCGGTTATGCCTCCGGCCCCTTGCTCTTTGCAGCCGCCGATTTAAAGGTGCCTTACTTGATCCAGGAGCAAAATTCTTATGCTGGTTTAACCAATAAATGGCTGGCAAAAAAGGCAGATAAAATTTGTGTGGCTTTTGACGGTATGGAAGCCTACTTCCCTCAGGATAAACTATTGTTTACCGGTAATCCAATTCGTAAAGAATCAGTAGCCATTGAGGGAAAGCGTATCGAAGCTGCCGAATTTTTCGGACTCTCGCTTGATAAAAAGACTGTCTTGATAACTGGAGGAAGTCTAGGAGCAGGCACTTTAAACAAAGCGATCAAAAAAGATTTGAAGAAATTGATCGATGCCGATGTACAAGTCATCTGGCAAACTGGTAAACATTATTACCGGGCAGTTCTTCAAGAATTGGATAATCAGCTGGTGCCGTCTGTAAAAATATTAGAGTTTTTAAACCGCATGGACTTGGCCTATGCCATGGCCGATGTGATCATTTCCAGAGCAGGTGCCGGAACCATCGCAGAACTTTGTGTGGTTGGTAAACCAGTCATTTTGGTGCCTTCTCCAAATGTGGCAGAAGATCATCAGACAAAAAATGCTTTATCACTGAGCAGTAAAAACGCAGCGATTCTAATTAAGGATGCCGATGCGGTAGAAGATTTAGTTCCTGCAGTACTTAGCCTGTTAAAAGATGAGAAACAAGCTAAAGAGCTCAGCAGCAATATTGCAAAATTGGCCATCCGCGATGCGGATGAAGTAATTGCAAAAGAGATTTTCCGTTTGATGGAAAAGAAAGGAGGTCAATGGAACTAGGGCATATTAAACGGGTTTATTTTATTGGTATCGGCGGGATTGGCATGAGCGGGATTGCCCGTTATTTCCATCAGAGGGGCGTGATTGTTTGTGGTTACGACCGCACCGAAACTGCTTTGACAGCCAGTCTCATGAACGAGGGCATCGGGATTATTTTTAACGATGATCCGGATTATTTGCCTTTCGCTTTTCAGGAGAACGATGAGCAAACACTGATTGTATATACGCCGGCTATTCCGAAAGATTCCGCCATACTCAATTATTTCATCGATCAAGGGTTTACGCTCAAAAAACGATCAGAAGTTTTGGGTATCCTGAGTAAGGGCATGTTTTGCATTGCAGTTGCAGGAACTCATGGTAAAACCACTACTTCCAGTATGGTAGCCCATATTTTGAAAGATTCGGGCAATGATTGCTCTGCTTTTTTGGGTGGGATAGCGAGTAATTACGACAGCAATGTTTTGTTTGGCACCAACCAGGTGATGGTGGTTGAAGCCGATGAATATGATCGTTCCTTCCTTACGCTCCACCCAGATATTGCCATTGTAACTTCGATGGATGCCGATCATTTAGATATTTACGGCGATCCGGCTCATTTAACTAGTTCTTTCCAGCTTTTTGCGGCTCAAATTAAGAAAGGCGGACAACTCATTCATCGTGCAGGCTTAGCCTTAGAAGATGGAATTGCCTATGCGGTGGAAAGCCCGGCAGCAATCAGAGCCGAAAAGGTACGCATAGAGGATGGTGAATTTGTTTTCGATTTCATCTCTGAAGAAATTAAAATTCCTGCAATAAAATTGGCATTGCCCGGTAGACATAACATTGAAAATGCCCTGGCAGCTATTCAGGCAGCTTTAATATTGCATGTAACAGCCGAAAAGATCAAGGCTGCACTGGCTAACTTTAAAGGAGTGAAAAGACGTTTCGAATACATTGTGAAGTCCGAAAATCACATTTATATCGATGATTATGCGCACCATCCGGAAGAATTAAAAGCCTGTATCACCGCTGTAAAGACCTTATATCCGAATCGTAAGTTAACAACGGTATTCCAGCCACATCTATTTAGCCGCACACGCGATTTCGCCGATGGCTTTGCCGAGGCACTCAGCATGAGCGATGAATTGTGGATGCTGGATATTTACCCTGCACGTGAGCTGCCTATGGAGGGTGTGCATTCTGAAATGATCTTGAAAAAAATGTCGATGAAAAATCATCAACTACTTACTAAGCAGCAAGTGCTCGATCGGGTCAAAAATGAACAACCCGAATTGTTGCTCACGGTGGGTGCTGGTGATATTGACACTTTGGTTGAACCTCTTAAACACCTCTTGAAAAATGATTAAGCGGATCAACTGGAAAGGAATATTCATTGGCTTGGCCTGGGTGATCACACTCTCAGGTTTGGTAGTATCGATGAGCTTTATCGAGCGGGAGAAGCGTACCCAGCAATGCCAGCAGATCAAAGTATTCATACCGGGAAATCAAACTTTTGTGAACCGCAGAGAAGTAGATCGGATCTTATTGAATAGCGGTGGCCAGTTGATTGGTCAGTCGCTCCGTTCCATCAACATGCATGAGTTGGAGAAAGCACTTAAAATGAATCCATACATCAAATCGGCCAAAGTATATGCCGATATGGATGGTGTGATTTGGGTAAGAATTAAACAGCGAGAACCGGTATTGAGAATCATCAATTCAAAGAATCAGGATTTTTATGTAGATGCTGATGGCTTGAAAATTCCGGTAAGTCCCAACTTTACCGCCAATGTATTGGTGGCAAATGGATTCATTACAGAAGATCTGGAAAGCAGGGTAAGTGGGTTGAAAACGCCGATAGGTAGAGACCTCTTCAAAACTGCCCGTTTTATTCAACAGGATACGCTTTGGAATCATCAGATCGATCAGATCTATGTCAATGCCAAGCAGGAGATTCAGTTGGCTACTCGCATAGGCGATCATCAAATTATCATCGGCAATGCAGATTCATTGGAGCGTAAATTCAAGAATCTACTCATATTTTATAAACGAGCCATGCCGAAAATCGGGTGGAATACTTACAAAACCATCAACTTAAAATATTTGAATCAGATAGTTTGTAAAAAAAGTGGAAGTCAGCCTGAGCTGATCGCAACAGCAAGTCCTGCAGACTCTACCAGCACCGATTCAGTAAAAACAGTACAAGCAACAGTAAAAAATTAATATAGTTAACATCATGGAAAAAAATCTTACATCAGCCAAAAATTCACCGATTGTTGTTGGATTAGACATCGGTACCACTAAGATTTGTGCCATCGTAGGTCGCCGTAGCGAGTATGGTAAAATCGAAGTTTTAGGTATCGGTAAAGCCGAGTCGGCAGGAGTGACCCGTGGGGTAGTCTCCAACATTCAAAAAACGGTACAAGGAATTGTATCTGCAGTGGAAGATGCCAGCACGCAATCTAATGTAGACATCAAAGTAGTGAACGTGGGAATTGCTGGTCAGCACATTAAAAGTTTACAGCACCGCGGTATCCTTACTCGTAAAGACTTGAATACTGAAATTCAGAAAACCGATATCGACAAGTTGGTTGCCGATATGTACAAACTGGTGATGCCTCCGGGAGAGGAAATCATTCATGTATTGCCACAAGAATTTACTGTTGATAATGAGCCGGGCATTAAAGATCCAATCGGGATGGCCGGTGTACGTTTAGAAGCCAATTTTCACATCATCTCCGGACATGTAAGTGCGGTTAGAAACATCATTAAATGTGTAAATAATGGCGGTTTAGAGGCCGATGACCTGATTCTGGAGCCTTTGGCTTCTTCAGAAGCGGTATTGAGCGATGAAGAAAAAGAAGCCGGTGTAGTTTTAGTTGATATTGGTGGCGGCACCACAGATATTGCCATTTTCCATGAGGGCATTATCCGTCATACGGCCGTTATTCCTTTTGGTGGAAACAGCGTAACTGAAGATATCAGAGAAGGCTGCTCGGTAATGCGCAATCAGGCTGAATTGCTCAAGACCCGTTTTGGCTCGGCTCTTGCTGAAGAAAATAAAGACAATGAGATTATCTGTGTTCCTGGTCTGAAAGGTAGAGAGCCGAAAGAAATCTCGGCAAAAAATCTAGCCTATGTGATCCAGGCTCGTATGGAAGAGATCATTGAACACGTTTATTATGAGATCAAATCATCCGGATATGAGAAAAAACTGATTGCAGGAATCATCATCACCGGTGGGGGTGCGCAACTGAAGCATTTGCCGCAATTGGTGGAGTATGTAACCGGTTTGGATTGCCGTGTGGGTTATCCAAATGAACACCTGGCTAAAAATGAAGTGTTACCAAAAGGAACTTATGATGAACTGAAGAGCCCGATGTATGCTACCAGTATCGGTTTACTGATCAAAGGAATCCAAGCGACCGAAGAAGTATTGGAAAAACAGGATGGCGATGTAAAAGAAGAAAAGCCACGGATGATAGAGGAAGAAAAGACAGGTTTTGGCTTGTTCGACAAACTCCTCAAAAAAGGCAAGGAATTCATCAAAGACGATATTAAGGACGAAGATTACCTGTAGTAATTTTCAACACAAAAGCTCTTTTTCCACAATTAGTACGGGTGTGGAAAACTACTTTGTAAAAATGCTTAGTATTACCCTTTAGATGATCTATAAAGAACACAAATACAAAAGAATATAGATATGCAGTTTGAAATGTTAAAAGAAAAATCATCTATCATTAAGGTGATTGGTGTGGGCGGTGGTGGCGGTAATGCCGTTAATCATATGTACCGCCAGGGTATAACCGGGGTAGATTTCATCATTTGTAATACTGATGCACAGGCCTTAGAATTAAGTCCGATTCCAAATAAAGTTCAGTTGGGAGCCAGTTTGACAGAGGGAATGGGTGCCGGTTCGATACCTGAAGTTGGGAAAAACTCTGCTATCGAAAATATTGACGACATCAAACAGATGTTGGGTAGTAATACCAAGATGTTGTTCATTACCGCCGGAATGGGAGGTGGTACTGGTACTGGTGCCAGTCCGATCATTGCAAAAGCGGCCAAGGAGATGGACATTTTAACAGTAGCTATTGTAACCACTCCGTTTTCATTTGAGGGCAAGCGCCGTAAAATGCAAGCTGAAGAAGGTTTAGAAGAAATTAAGAAATATGTGGATTCTTTCCTGGTGATCTCTAACGATCGCTTAAGAGAGATCTTCGGTAACTTAACTCTTGGTTCAGCTTTTGGTCAGGCAGATGATATTTTAACCACTGCTGCCAAAGGTATTGCCGAAATCATCACCATTCCGGGCTATATAAACGTCGACTTTAAAGATGTGCGTACCGTGATGAAAGATAGTGGGGTGTCCATCATGGGTAGCCATGCAGCCGAAGGTGAAAACCGTGCACTGAAGGCAGTTGAAGGTGCATTGAGCTCTCCATTATTAGAAGATAACGAGATAGAAGGTGCTCGATACATTTTATTAAATATTACTTCGGGAGATAAAGAAGTGACCATGGATGAAGTTTCTGTGATCACCGATTATATTCAGCAAGAAGCAGGCCTCGCGGCAGACCTCATTTGGGGTAATTGTACCGATGATACGCTTGGTGACAAACTTTCTGTAACTATTATTGCTACCGGTTTTCAAACCAGCGAACAACGTCAAGTAGAAAAAGGTAATTATCAGCAAAAAGCAACATTTTTCGAAACAGAAGCGGCGCCTTTGGTGAAACCAGTAGAGCTGGTTAATTCTTTCATTGAAGAAAAAGAAGAGTCATCAGAATTAACAGAGCCGGTTTTGAAAACCAGCGTATTAGATCTCTTTGCAGAAATGGATACCGTTGCTGCTGTTGAACCTGAAACTCATTTTGAGGAACCACTTGCTGAACCGATCCTTTTTGAAGCGCATACGGAATCTGTAGAACTGAACGAAATGCAGTCTGCTCCTTTTGAATTCGAAATGAAAGTAGAAGAGGAGAGCACGGTGTTGTTCCAAAGCCAAACTTTTGAAGACGAAAGTGCCGAATTGGAGTTTTCAACCCCATTAGCACCACAACAAGAGGAGCTACCTCAAATTCAGATGCAAACCATTCACACTGATGATTCTGTAGAGGAACAATTAAAAAAATCTAAAGAGCGCATCATGCGTTTGAAAGACCTGAGCATGAAACTTAGAACCAGCAATGGTTTGCAGGAACTAGAAAACGAACCTGCTTACAAACGCAAGCAGCTATCTTTAGATCAGGTGCCTCATTCTTCTGAATCGCAGGTTTCACGTTTTACCCTATCAAACGAAGAGGGAATTACAGAAATCAGACCTAATAATTCTTTCCTACACGATAATGTAGACTAAAAATTGAAAGCCCCCGATTTTGGGGGCTTTCAATTTAATCGCATTTACATGACAGTATTTTAATTGATTTATAGGCTGTCAAACCTTAAATTTGCTCTCATTAGAAACCTAACAATTCATAACATTGGATATTTTTGATAAGATAAAGAAACACATGGGCCCCATCGGGCAACACCAGAAAATGGCTCATGGTTATTTTGCTTTCCCAAAATTGGAAGGCGAGATTGCTCCTCACATGAATTTTCGCGGAAAGGAACACCTGGTATGGAGTTTGAATAATTACCTCGGTTTGGCTAACCACCCGGAAGTACGCGAAGCTGATGCTAATGCAGCTGCCGAATTTGGGATGGCTTATCCTATGGGCGCACGTATGATGTCGGGTAACTCCAATCATCACGAAGCTTTAGAAAGAGAATTAGCCGAATTTGTGGGTAAAGAAGATGCCTTTTTGCTTAATTATGGCTACCAGGGGATCATGTCTGCCATCGATGCTTTAGTAGATCGTAACGATGTAATTGTTTACGATGCAGAATCTCATGCTTGTATCATAGATGGTTTACGCCTGCATATGGGAAAGCGTTTTGTCTATCAGCATAATGATATTGATAGCTGTGTAAAGCAATTAGAAAGAGCTACTAAATTAGTAGAGCAAACCGGTGGAGGTATTTTAGTGATTACCGAGGGTGTTTTTGGAATGTCGGGTGCGCAGGGTAAGCTAAAAGAGATTGTAGCGCTCAAGAAAAAATTCAATTTCCGTTTATTAATAGATGATGCTCACGGATTTGGTACCATGGGTCCAACTGGCGCTGGAACACACGAAGCGCAGAATTGTATAGATGGGGTAGATGTTTACTTTGGCACCTTCGCTAAATCGATGGCAGGTATTGGAGCATTTATTGCTACTACCGAAGAAATCACCAATTTCTTGAGGTACAACATGCGTTCACAAACCTTTGCCAAAGCCCTGCCTATGCCAATGGTAGTAGGTTTGCGTAAGCGTTTGGAGGTGTTAAAAGCAAATCCGGAATTGAGAGAAAAATTGTGGACCATTGCCACTGCCTTGCAAAAAGGTTTAAAAGAACGCGGATTTGATATTGGTGTAACCAATACGATGGTAACCCCAGTATTCTTGAAAGGTGAATTATCCGAAGCTACTGCCATTACCATGGACCTTCGTGAAAACTATGGTATCTTCTGCTCTATTGTAGTTTATCCGGTTATTCCAAAAGGATTAATTGAATTACGTTTGATCCCTACCGCCATGCACACGCTTGAAGATGTACAACGTACACTGGATGCCTTTAGTGAAGTAGGCGAACGCCTGAAAAATGGTTATTACCGTGAACAAAACGCTGTAAAAGCGTAGTTTTTCCTATTTTTTTAAAATGCCCCTTAGAATTATCTTAGGGGCATTTTTTGTTTATAAATACTCTGTATGTAATTGTAAAACAGTATTTTATGATTTTAATTTGGCTTTTTGTTGTGGAGAAGGCCTAGAAATGTGGAAAAAAACCACTAAAAACAGGGATTTTTATTTGTTCGAGCTATTCTTTTTTAAATAAAAAGGCTCTACATTAGCTCAACGTTATTACCAAATAACCTTATTAAACAACATTTAAATCAATAAAAAGATGAAAAAATTTAACGAATTCAAAGCTTTAGTAGCTGCCTTAGAAGGTGATG
>CANHCS010000028.1 GCA_947459195.1 Sphingobacteriaceae bacterium | reverse complement strand
TTTACTTGTTTTTCTTCGTTCATATCTTATTGTATTACAAAAAACCCCGATAGCTCGGGGTTTTTGATTAGGCAACTTTTAATTTCTTTAAATCTGATTTATCAAATTTTTCCTCGGCATAACTTAAGGTGATGAAGAATTCATTGATCGGTTCACCAGAAGGTATTTCAAACATGGCATCCATCATGATGGCTTCACAAATGGAGCGAAGGCCACGGGCTCCGAGTTTAAACTCCATGGCTTTATCTACCACAAAATCCAATACTTCTGGAGCAAAGTCCAGCTTAATTCCTTCGTAATCAAATAATTTTTGATATTGTTTAATCAAAGAATTTTTTGGTTCACTTAAAATGCTCTTCAAGGTGGCACGGTCCAGCGGATTCAAATGAGTAACAATTGGTAACCTACCAATGAGTTCCGGAATCAGACCGAATGATTTAAGATCCTGCGGAGTAATGTATTTATAAAGATTTTCAAGATCTACCTCTTGCTGTTCTTTTTCTACCTTGTAGCCAAGGGTTTGGGTACGTAAACGTTTGGCAATTTTTTTCTCAATCCCGTCGAATGCACCACCACAAATAAAGAGAATGTTATTGGTATTGACCGGGATCATTTTTTGATCCGGATGTTTGCGTCCGCCTTGTGGTGGTACGTTCACGATGGTCCCCTCCAATATCTTTAATAATGCTTGTTGCACTCCCTCACCCGAAACGTCACGAGTAATGGATGGGTTATCACTTTTGCGGGCAATTTTATCCACTTCGTCAATGTAAACAATCCCTCTTTCGGCGGCACTTACATCGTAATCGGCAGCTTGCAATAATCGGGTCAGGATACTTTCTACGTCTTCGCCCACATATCCTGCTTCGGTTAAAACAGTTGCATCGCAAATACAGAAAGGTACATTCAGAACTTTGGCGATGGTTTTAGCCAATAAAGTTTTACCAGTTCCTGTTTCTCCCACCATGATGATGTTCGATTTCTCAATCTCCACCTCATCTTTGTCGATTTTTTGATTCAGACGTTTGTAGTGATTATAAACCGCTACCGACAATACTTTTTTTGCCTGTTCCTGACCAATCACATACTGATCCAGATGATCCTTGATCTCGATTGGCTTGAGCAAACGGGCTGCGGTTTGCGCATTTTTATTTTTACGCAAACTGAGCTCTTCTGTTAAAATTTGGCTGGCTTGTGATACACATTTATCGCAAATGTGCGCATCCAAACCGGCAATTAACATGAGGCTATCCTGTTTACCCGATCCGCAGAAGGAACATTTGATATCTTTGGTGTTTTTGGCCATTATTTTTTAATTGGTGTACCCGCCAAAACCTCATCAATCATACCAAAATCTTTAGCTTCTTGTGCAATCATCCAGTAATCGCGGTCAGAAGCATCATGCACTTTTTCGTAAGGTGCACCAGAGTGCTTGGCAATAATTTCGTATAATTCTTTTTTCAATTTCAAGATCTCACGAGCAGTAATTTCAATATCCGAAGCCTGACCTTGTACCCCACCCAGCGGCTGGTGAATCATCACCCTGGAGTGTTGTAAAGCGGCACGTTTACCAGAAGCTCCGGCGCAAAGCAATACGGCAGCCATAGAAGCAGCCATACCGGTACAAATAGTGGCCACATCAGGGCTGATGTACTGCATGGTATCATAAATACCTAAACCTGCATAAACCGAACCACCCGGTGAATTGATATAAATTTGGATATCACGCTTCGCATCGGCCGACTGTAAGAACAGCAGTTGTGCTTGGATGATATTGGCAATATTATCGTAGATGGCATCGCCCAAGAAAATGATGCGGTCCATCATTAAACGGGAAAAAACGTCCATTTGAGCAACATTCAACTGGCGCTCTTCAATAATGTAGGGCGTCATCGACATTGGAATGGCGCTCTGCTCCACACGAGCAATGAACCCATCCACGTGCTGACTGCCAATGCGGTGGTGTTTTACGGCGTACTTACGGAATTCGTTTTTATCGATGCTCATGATCTGATTGTTTAGGCTAATTCTAAGAACTTATTGTAGGCTATTTCCTTAGTATCTAAGGTAACCACTGATTTTAAATATTCAAACACCTTTTGAGCTTTCACCTCTTCGAAAATACGATTGGCATTTTCCTTTTCTTGTAAAAACTGAACGGCATACTGAGCCAATTGCTCCTCAGGCAAAGGCTGTGGGCTGTACATGCGGAATTGGGCATCTAAGCGTGTTTTTGCTGCCTGAAATACATCTTCGTATTTGATCTCAATATTATTATCCTTGATTATTTTGTTCTCGATCAAAGTCCATTTCAAATTCTTCGCGAAATTTTCATAGTCTTTTTCGATTTCTTCTGCACTCAGATTTTCGTTGGTAGCTTGCAACCAGCGTTTTAAAAATGCATCAGGTAAATTGAATTTAACCTTATTCAATCCGAAATTATACAGGTCTGTTTGTAAGCGTTGTTCAGCGTTTTGCTGCATCATGCTCTCCAGTTCTTCGGTAATTTTGGCTTCGAATTCTTTTTCAGTTTTAACTGCATCTTGACCAAATAATTTATCGAAAAATTCTTGGGTAAGATCTGCTTCTTCTAAACGGTTAACGTTTTTGATGGTAAACTCGAAGGTAGATTTCAAGCCCTTTACCGCCTCTTCTTCTATATTTAGCAATCTGGCAATTACCGTAGCATTGCTATCAAAAGCTTTATCTAAATCGATCTTTACCACATCGTCTTTCTTTAAACCGATCAGGCTTTTCTGAATTTTCTTATCAGTTACCAGATCTAAGCGGATAGATGCTTTATCGTTGGCAAAACCACCTTCAAAAACTTTACCATCAGAAGCCAATTGTTTCAATTCGCCGAATAATACATCGTCATCCGCAGAAACATCAGGATTGGTCATTTTTCCATAGCTGCGACGTAAATTTTTAATACGTGAAGCCAATGTTTCTTTGTCAACTTTTATAGTATAGGCAGTTAATTTGTCTTTTGAAGAGAAAGCCACTTCAAATTCTGGAGCAAGGCCTAATTCGTAGTTGAATTCAAATTCATCCTGAAAATCCCAATTGAATTCCTTGTTATCGCCCAGTTTTGGCAATGGCTGGCCCAACACTTCAATTTTATTTTCGCTGATGTAATTATTAACCGTATCACTCAATAAATTATTGATTTCATCGACCAAAATGCTTTTACCATACATTTTTTTAATGTGGGCAGCAGGCACCATTCCGGGACGGAATCCAGGGATTTTTACCTTTTTTGCATGGTCTTTGATGGCTTTTTCTACCCTTGCTTGGTAATCTTCAGGTTTGATTTGTACCTTGATAAGCGCATTTAGTTGATCGATTTTTTCCTGTGTGATATTCATTTTTATCAGCTTTTGTTTCTTAAAAAAATTCCCCACGGTTCAAGGTGGGGAATGTGGTGCGGAAGAAGGGACTCGAACCCCCACGCCTTGCGGCGCCAGATCCTAAGTCTGGTGCGGCTACCAATTACGCCACTTCCGCATTTAGGATTTATTTGGACGGCAAAACTAAGCTTTTATCTGCTCTTAAACAAATATTAAAGCTTAAAATATGCTCGAGCTATTGTGGATGGTAAACACGTTTGGCCTGTTGTAAAACTTCTGCCTTGTTCAGCGTCATTTTTTTAGTTTGCTGTTTCACAAAAAGGTCCATTTGGTCGGTATAATGGGGGCTTTTTGGATTAGCAGAAGCACCATAGGCATTGATACTTTCAATCTCGGGTCCATCTTTGCCAAACCGTACCAAAGCAATGTAGGCATCTCCCTGTTTGGCTTTAATTTGTCCATTTTTATAGGGATCGGCATGCATGGCCGCCAAAACATCGGGCATACCGGCCACTGCCAAACTCTTTTCACCTCTTATCAAACGTTGATACTGACCATAGGGCACATTAACGGAGCTATAATATTTGTTAAAATGGTTCTTGGTTTCGAGCAAGGCAGCTCTGGCTGTTGGGAGTGTTAAAATTCCATAAACAATACCCATTTTCTTTAATTGCTGCTCAAGTTTGTAATAAGTATGAGTGAAAATGCTCGCACCTATACTAGCAGTATCTGCTCTACGGTCCCAATTTTTTAATATCCTGATCAGGTCTGCGATATCTGCATTTTTCTTTTCATCTAACAGAAATAAACTATCCGTATTAGTGAAAAAAGCAAGTTTTTTAGGCAATTGCAAATCAAACTTGATTCTTTTGAAATCATCAAAACTTACTTTTTCCAATGGAGCTACCTGCTCCATGAAACGTACACTACGATTATTATTCCAAGTTTCGTAACCCATGGTTTTATCGTAATTAGTTTCAATTATATTATCTGATGATGCGGTAGCATTAAAAGGTGAGTGATTGGTATTGAACACGTAACCCGAAGCAGGGTTGAGCACCTGAGGTAAATCACTGATGGGATGATAAGCCGACCAAAGCGTTTTTGAGGTATTACCCGGAAGTGTTCCTCTCCAATTATAAGAAGGATCACGTAAAGGCAATTTACCATTGCTCAGGTAAAAAATGGTGTCTCTTTTATCTGCATAAACCAGGTTGTAGCCCGAAATCGCACCCATTTCCAATACCTTCCTGAACTCGGTATAATTTTTAGCTTTGTTCATTTTGAACCACTGCTCCAAAGCCCTGATCTCATCCAGAGCACCTGCTCTGATGCTGAAAGTTCCTTTTTTAGTAATAGCTGTTGGACCATATTTACTCCAATACCCAGCTTTTTTCACCTGAATAGGCAGCAAGCCTCCCAATTTAATCTTCAAGGGGATCATTTTTTCTTCTAGATCGATCCATATTCCATCGAATTTGTATTGTTTGGGATTGGCAGGATTCATTTCGAGCTGATATACATCTAATTTGTCAGGGTAATTTACGGTATGTGCCCAACCCAAATTTTCATTCACGCCGTGTAAAATGCTGGGTGCACCCGGAAATAAGGCCCCTAAAATATTCCAGCCCTCTTCACTGTTTAAATGTGCTTCGTAAAAGGCAACGGGGCCTTCCAATGGCTGGTGGGCATTGATGTTGAGGTACACTTTTCCATCGGCGGTTTTAGAGGAATTAAAGGCGAATGCATTCGATCCACCCGGTTTGAATTCTTCTAAAATGGCAACTTTGCCTTCAAAGATTGATTTCAATGCTTGGTCTGCTCCCGAACTGATGGCCAATTGCAATACCGAAAATGCCAACATATCTTTGGGCGTTACCGGAAAGAGCTCCGGAACCAGCACCTCTTTCTTGTGCGTTTTTGCATATTGATTAAAACCTAGGCAATAAGCAGTTAAAATGGTTTTGAACTCAGGAGAAATATCCTGCTCATAACGAGCATCTACCAGTTCTTTAGCTCTCAGCAGCTGTACTACATAATCTACCTGAGCTCCTTCTTTGCCTTTTAACAAACCTAACATGGCTTTTCCTGCTAGAAAAGAAGTTTGAATGGTGGCAAAATCATCTTCAGCATGTGCCCAAGCCAAGCCGTAGGCTACCTCCGCATCGGTTTTACCAAAAATGTGCGGTACTCCCCATTGGTCGCGGGCAATTTGAATATTATTTGGTTCGATTTGCTGGGCAAACAGTTTTGAACTAAAAATTATTACTAATGCAAAAAAACAGGATTTATACATGAGGAGTATTATTATCTGATGAATTAATTGATAAATATATCGCTATTAAATAAAAAAGTCCTCAGTGAAATTGCTGAGGACTACCATTATACCAAACCTAATTAAATAACTTCTACAAATTCTGATTGAGGGCGTCTTACTTTTTTGGCATTCACCAAGTAATCGTTTGCCTCATCTCTGTTACCAACTGCCAATACCACTGCACTTTTCAAACCTTTTTCGTTTAAGCCTAAAGCCAGATCTAAAGCGGCAGGATCAAAACCTTCCATTGGGGTAGTATCTACGCCTTCAAGCGCAGCTGCAACCAATCCAAAACCTAATGCAATATAGGCTTGCTTCGCAAACCACAACTGCAATTCAGCTGGAGTTTTTCCGTCAATAGCGCCTACAATCATTCCTTTAAAATCTGCCAAAGCCTCCAGAGGCACCTTACGCTCCGCAGCAATTTGGTTGATGTAAGCATCTACCTCTTCTAAGCCGGCATTCTCCCAAACAGCAAATACCAATACAGCAGCACCTTCCGTAATTTGTGGTTGGTTGTATATGGCCGGTGCAATTTTAGCTCGTGTTGCTGCATCCTTAATCACCAATAGTTTGAATGGCTGAAGGCCCAAAGAAGTGGGAGCCAATTGAATAGCTTCTACAATACGGTTTAATTTATCTTCGGCAACAGGTGTGTTGTTCATGCGTTTAGTTGCATAACGCCAGTTTAGTTTTTCAATATAATTTGTCATCTCTATCAATTTTTATTTACAATGATACATTATAGATGTTTAAACATCTATAATTCCAATGTCATCTTATATCCTAATAAAACCCGTAAAAAGTTACTTTGATTTGAAGTAGATACTGGGAGTAGTTCCTTTGATTTTTCTAAAGGCCGTGTAGAAAGCGTTTCTAGAATTGAATCCCGCACTAAAGGCCATACCTTCAATGGTATAGGTATTCCAATTGGGATTCGACTTGATGTTCTCCTCTATGAAAGCAATACGGTACTGATTAACGTATTCTGGAAAATTAATGCCGAATTTATATTTAATAGCTTTTGAAATCTTTTGTTCGGGGATGTAAATATTGGATGAAACTCCTGCAACATTTAGATCTTCAACTAGGAAAGGTTGATTGGCCTGCATATAGGTCTCCAACTTCCGAATTATTGTTTCATACTCGATATTTTTCCGCAATCTAAGTGTACTACTTTTTCTGGAATCTACTTCTTTCTCTGGAACCACATGACTTAACTTAATAGCATTCAATAATTCTGGCTTATAGAGCAAGTAATACCAAATCAATAGATAGTATATGTAGAAGGTTATATCTGCTATACTCACTATGGAGGAACCACCTTTAGATAAAAAGATGCGGTGATATTGAACAATAAAAATCATGATCAGGCTGGAAGTATTAAAGAATGTAACCCAATCGATGATTGTTTGATTACTCTTTTTGAAAGATTGATTTTTGATTTTGTTGAATCTGATCAACAATTTCCATTGGAAGATGTTGTAGATCAGCATTTGTGTAAACTTGAGGAAACCGTGCCAGTAAGAAGTCAATAAACCTTCATACACACCAAATCGATTACCATCTGCCAGCATGCCCTTCAACAAAATAACTTTTATTTCAGCAGAACTGAGAAAAAATGGCATCAATTCAACAAAATGAATAACAAAGGGTATAAAATGAAGTAAGTCTGTTTTGTAGAATCTATTATCAGCACTCAGAAGATTTCTGACAAAGAGATAAGAAAGCGGGCCCCATAAATAATGCAGCGGTGCTGCTGTACGAAAGAAATGAGGATACTGAATAATGAGTCCGCTAAAAAGTAAAAATGAAATAAGGAACCCCCAGGCAGTAATTAGGTTATACAATCCAAAAAAAGTATAAGCCAATGATTTTCGGTTTTTTGTAATGATGACTAAACCAATCAACATCCCGATAGAGAATAAACTGAAATAAAATCCTACAAGGAAATAGTTCATAAATTGATTTTAAACGGCTCTCCAGAAGAAAAAGGAAAACCCTTTATTAAATGGTTGTTTAACGCAAAAATACAACTATAAATTCCTGATTTACTGTAGGTGACCTCCACATTTTCATTGAATTTGTACCAAAATAGTTCAAGAAAGAACGAAAAAAGAAAAAGTCACTCAAAATTGAGTGACTTTTTCTAAATGTACCCAGGGCCGGAGTCGAACCGGCACGGTTTCCCATCGGTGTTTGAGACCGACGCGTCTACCAATTCCGCCACCTGGGCATCGCGTTAGCGGGCTGCAAATCTATTTAAACTCTCCCTAATTCGCAACAAATATTTTTGTCGATACCAAATATCTTTCATTTTCAAGTAGAGATCGTCCTGTTCAGCTTCATTTGCATCAGATAAAGCAGCTGTGCAAGCTGCTAATTCAACTTGAATAGCCTGCTCCATTGCTGTTACTTTCCGACCAATATCCTGCAAGGTATTTTCATCGCTATCAAATTCCAATTCCATCAGGGACTCGTTCACTTCCATCATCTCCATTAAAAAATCCTGTGGCAATTGATAAGATTCATCTTCCGTCAATAAGCCTTTCAGTTCTAAAATATAGGCAATACGCTTTGAAGGGTCGGAAAGTACCTGATAAGCTTTATTATTATGGGTGGATAATTCCAATATTTCCGCTTGCTTCTCCAAACTTTCATTGATATAAAAGTCGGGGTGGAAACGCTTGCTTAGTTCGTAAAATTTACGTTTCAGTACGGCCTCATCCAACCCAAAAGAGAGCGGCAATTCATACAACTCAAAATAATTCATATCGAATTACTTGATAAAATGTTTGAAGATATCGTTACCAAAAACAAAAACCATGAGCGCCATCAGGATGAAAAAGCCAACCATTTGCGCTTTTTCCATAAAACGATCGCTCAAAGGTTTGCCTTTGATCATCTCAATTAACAGAAAAACTGCGTGGCCGCCATCAAGCGCCGGTATAGGTAATAAATTCATGAGGGCCAGTGCCATCGACAATAAACCTACCAAACTCCAGAATTTAATCCAGTTAACCGTACTGCCGAACATGGTAGCAATACCGATCGGACCCGTGAAAGCTTTGTTCGCTTTCACTTCACCAGTTACCACTTTGGCTATTCCTTTCGCATTGTCCATGAATGAACCCCAGGCTTTAGAAGCTCCAACCGGAAGTGCAGCGGCCAAATTGTAATTCTTTGTTTCGGTTGGTATGTCAACCACCGGGTTGATGAAGAAACCCAATGCTCCTTCTTCATTCACTTTTGCAGCGAGTGACAGCGTATCAGAACCACGTAAAACCCCGAGTTTGACTTCTTTATTTTTGAAAGTTTTTAATTGATCTTGTAATTGATCGAAGTAAGTTAATGGTAAAGAATTAATGCTTACGATCTGATCTTTTTCCTTTAATCCGGCTTTTGCAGCAGCACCATCAGCTACTAATTCTTTGATCGCTCCCAATTTGATCCTGGGTTGAATAAATTGAGCAATTCCTTCGTCGGCTACCTGATCGAGGATATTTCCCGGCACCACGATTTCTTTTTGCGCTCCATTTCTTAACACACTTAACTGGCTATTACCCAGCAATACCTTCGAGCTACTCAACTCCTCAAATCGTTCTACAGTTTGACCATTCACGGCAAGGATTCGGTCGCCTGCCTCTAGGCCGATGGTTTTACCTACGGTTCCAGGTGCAATGCCATAGGGTAATTTATCATTCGGAATGTAGGTTTCGCCGTATTTGAAGGTAAGCATCCAGAAAATAAAAATACCCAGGATGATATTTACCGTCACTCCTCCAAGCATGACAATTAGTCGCTGCCAAGCCGGTTTAGAACGAAATTCCCAATCTTGTGGCGGACCAGCCAATTGTTCAGTATCCATCGATTCATCGATCATTCCGGCAATTTTTACATAACCTCCCAAAGGGAGCCATCCTATACCATATTCGCAACCTTTGTAATTGAAATGGAATAATTTAAAACCCCATGCATCAAAAAATAAGTAAAATTTCTCCACCTTGATACCAAAGGCCCGGGCGGCCCAAAAGTGTCCCAGTTCGTGTAAAATCACTAATATCGATAATCCCAATAGCAGTTGTCCTGCCATAATCAATCCGTCCATGTACTTGTTTTTAGTTTAGATGTTTAAAATTCAGGCTTGTTACCAGCGCCTCGGCTAATTTACGTGTTTCTGCATCAGTTTGCAGGTAAGCAGCTAAATCAGGTTGTGCTACTAATTTAATTTTTTGCATGCATTGTTCAATTACCTCACTCATTTGCAAAAACCCGATTTGATCTCTCAAAAATGCTGCCACTACTACTTCATTTGCGGCGTTGGTGATACAAGGCATGTTTCCACCGAGGCGGAGAGCTTCATATGCCAAGGCCAGATTTCTAAATGTGCTCAGGTCTGGCTGCTCAAAAGTAAGTTGCGGATAATCCATGAAATTGAAACGCGGAAATTGATTCGCCAATCGTTGCGGATAAGCCAATGCATACTGAATGGGCAGTTTCATATCTGGTAAACCCATTTGCGCTTTCAGAGAGCCATCTTCAAACTGAACCAATGAGTGAATGATGGATTGTGGGTGTATGATCACCTCAATTTGATCGGCTTGCAAATCAAATAACCATTTTGCTTCGATCACTTCCAAGCCCTTGTTCATCAGACTGGCCGAATCGATCGTGATTTTTGCGCCCATCACCCAGTTAGGGTGTTTTAGGGCCTGTTCCTTGCGTACCTGAGCAAGAAAATCGCGGTTTTTTCCTCTGAAAGGCCCCCCTGAGGCCGTTAAACAAATCTTTTCTATTGGATTTTGAGCCTCTCCTACTAAACACTGAAAAATTGCAGAATGCTCTGAGTCTACTGGTAAAATTTGGACACCATGTTGTTTTGCCATACGGGTCACCAGGTCGCCGGCTACCACCAATGTTTCCTTATTAGCCAAAGCGATGTCTTTTCCGGCTGCAATGGCTGCCAGGGTGGGTTCTAATCCGGCAAAACCGACCAGAGCAGTTAAAACTACATCCAGATCGGGTAAACAAACTACTTCTTTCAGTGCATTAGCACCGGCAGCAATTTGAATATTAGTGTCTTTTAATAAATTTTTGAGGATGGGAAGCTTTTGCTCATCGCCAATCACCACCCATTGCGGGCGAAATTCTAAGGCTTGTGCTGCCAAAAGCTCCACATTGTTTTGTGCAGAGAGCACTGCCACCCGAAAGCGATCTGGGTTTTCCTTCACCACCTCGAGGGCTTGCGTACCTATACTTCCGGTAGCACCTAATATGGCAATCTGTTTAGTTTTCAAAGGTTTATTTGATGTATGTAATCAACTCATCTGCAATCTTACGATCGTTGGATAAGCGTGGAACTTTATTTTGTCCACCCAACTTGCCCTGCGATTTCATGTAATGAATGAAACTTCCCTGCTTTAAACTGCGGATGACCAAAGTTTGTAAAATTTTACCGGCTATCAAATCCTGGTAATAAACATTCTTTTGCTGTAACGCTGCATCGACCCGAAGGGCGAATTGATCCATGTTTTTGGGGGCCTTGGCAAATTCAATGAACCACTCGTGGTATGGCAAGCCTGCTTCTGAGGGATTAACTTGAGGAGCCACCGTAAATTCAGTGATCTCTACTCCTTCTTGCTGCGCAACCGAAAGCAGGGCTTCTTCTACTTCTTCCCCAATCACATGTTCTCCAAATGCCGAAATGAAATGTTTAATTCGACCCGTAACGACAATTCGATAAGGATTTTTAGAAACAAACTTAACGGTATCGCCAATACTGTATCCCCATAGTCCGGCATTGGTATTCAGGATCAAAGCATAATTTTGATTCAATTCCACTTCTTCAAGCGATAAGCGTTCAGGCTCCTGCTGATGATAAGTTCCTACCGGGATGAATTCATAAAAAATACCGGAATTAAGCAAAAGCAATAACCCTTTTTCAGTTTGTGAATCCTGATAAGCGATGAAACCCTCAGAGGCCGGATAAGTCTCTATGCTATCTACTTTCTTACCGATACTTTCCTCCAAACGGGCACGATACGGTTCAAAATTAACCCCACCATAAACGAAGAGGCTGAAATTCTGAAAGATATCTTTGATCTTTTTACCACCCGAAACTTCAGATAAACGATCGAAATACATCTGTACCCAAGGTGGGATACCAGAGATCAATCTCATATCGGCCAATTTAGTTTCCTCCACAATGGCATCTACTTTTTCTTCCCAATCTTCTATGCAATTGGTAGCAAAACTGGGCATTCTGTTTTTCTGCAGATAGGCCGGCACATGGTGAGCTACAATTCCAGAAAGCCGACCTGTTGGAATGCCTGCTTGTTTTTTCATCAGTGGACTCCCCTGTAGAAAAATCATTTTTCCGTCCACAAAATCAGCTTTTCCCGTTTCGTGTATATAAGTTAATAAAGCGTTGCGGGCAGCCTTGATGTGCTCTGGCATGGATGCTTTGGAAATGGGAATATATTTTACACCCGATGTAGTTCCTGAGGTTTTGGCAAAATAGGCAGGCTTGCCTGGCCACAACACGTTCTGCTCGCCCTGCACCACACGATCAATGTAGGATCTCAACTGTTCGTAATCTCTGACAGGAATCAATCGCTTAAAATCTGCATACGTTTTGATCTGATCAAATTGATGATCACGGCCAAAAGCTGTTCCTGCAGCTGTTGAAATCAGTTTTTTGAAAACCTTTTGCTGAGTTTTGTGTGGATGGAGTTTCCAACTTTCAATTTGTCGGACCACCCATGCGGCAAAGGATTTACTGAGCGCCGATTTGATCCCCATGATTATTTTTGATCCTGATTTTCAATCAAAATCTCTTCTTCCTCTGTATACTGATTTACCATCTGACGATAGGCCATCATCAAGATCAAGCTGGAGAAAGGTATGGTGAACAATAAACCCACAAAAAATGCCAAAGCGCCTAAAATATTAATACCCAAAATCACAAGAAACAACCAAAACAGCGACCAAAAATGTCCCGATGTAATGGTCCAGCTTTGGCTGATGGATTCGGTTGCTCCCGATTCCTGATCTACAATAAAGCAGAGCACAAAAAATAAACGGATAGACATGTAAAAGATCGGGATGATGATCAAGATCAAAATTGGTAACATTTCCCAGCTAAATGGCTGTGAGGTATCAATATTGGGGGTATTGAAGAAATAGATGGCCGCCAAAGCCGAAATAAAGACCACTGCAATGGCACCCATGATGAGCTTAACAAGAATAAAATTAAGTGCACGCATCACATTGGGTACAAAATCAGGGAATTCTATCTCTACTTCGTCATCAATTAATTTAAAGAATACCTGATACATGGCTACTGCGATGAAGGCATCGGCCAATTGAATAATTACGTTTTGAATTAAAGTTCCTGCGGTACTTCTTTCGCCAAAAAAAGCTGCCAAAATGGAGCTAAAAATGAACATGATCACGAATTGAACGGCAGTGAAGCCCATCACGACCCAGATATTTTTTTTGGCTACCTCCCAGGCAGCAGCAATGGTTTCTTTAACAGAGAAAGGTTTGTCCATTTAATTATTCAATTTTTAAGATGATTCGTTTCCAAAAGTCTTGCATAAAACCCAGTCCATATGCACTCAATTGCACAAAAACTGCGACAATGCTCAAAAATGCAACTTTTGCAGAGCTATTTACAGCCCAGGAATGGAAAAATATCAACAAAATATAAACAGCCAGTAAAAAATTACAGCTGGAGGCAATTTGCAGGTTCAACAAATTAGAAAGCAGTGTAAGCAACAAAAAGAGAGTAAACATGGCCGGAAAAAAATGAACCAACTTTAGCTCTTTTGGAAAATGTTTATAAATGTTGATCCTGGCACGCCCAAAAAAATGCAGCTGCTTGAAAAACTGACTAAAATTGGTACGTCTTTTATGAAAAACTTTAGCTTCGGGGATGAGCCCAATTTTGAAACCCATCTCATGGATCCGAATACTGAATTCAATATCTTCCCCTAATCGGGTAAGCTTGAAACCTCCTGTTTTCTCCCAAACTTTACGCGAAATACCCATGTTGAAACTCCGCGGGTGAAACTGCCCCAGGTGTTTTTTATTACCACGAATACCTCCAGTGGTAAATAAAGAAGTCATGGCATAACTAATAGCCTTTTGGGTTGGACTAAAAGAACTATGTGCCGCATCGGGACCTCCATAGGCATCCAGTGGGTGTAATTCCAGATAGGTTTTCACTTGGGTTAAGTAATCCGGCGGAATTAAACAATCAGAATCGAAAATGATAAAATAATCACCCTTGGCATGCTTAAAGGCGAAATTCCGGGTAAAACCCTGCCCTTCGTTCTCTTTATAGAAATACCTCAGATTTAATCGATCTTGATAGGATTCTACAATGTCTTTAGCATCGAGTTGAGAGCCATCTTCAATCACCAATACTTCAAAATTTTGGTATTGCTGCTGGGTGAGTGTATGCAATAATTCATCAATTTCCTGCGGGCGATTATATAGCGGGATGATGATGGAAAAAAACATGGTGAGACTGGCTGGGAACTAAATTCGTTTAGCGATTTGGTAGTGATTCCGTTCCGGAGCATTTCGCGAAACCAGTTCGGCGATGAATCCGGTTAAAAACAACTGAAAACCAACAATGATCGCTACGAGGGCAATATAAAACAAGGGCTGATCGGTGACATTTCTGTAAACAAGCCCTTTTGCAATGGCAATTAATTTATCGGCGATGAGCCAAACGGTAATTGCAAAACCAGCCGAGAAACTCAACACACCCAGCGTACCAAAAAAGTGCATGGGCCGCTTGCTGAACTTGCCCACAAAAAAGATAGACAAGAGATCGAGAAAACCGTTGATGAACCTACTGAACCCAAATTTGGTTTGTCCGTATTTACGGGCACGGTGTTCTACCACCTGTTCTTCTATTTTTCTGAAACCTGCCCATTTCGCAATCACGGGGATGTAACGGTGCATTTCGCCGTACACCTCAATGCTTTTCACCACCTCTTTGCGGTAGGCTTTCAGTCCACAATTAAAATCGTGTAAATTGTTTATGCCCGACATTTTTCTGGTCACGGCATTGAACAACTTAGTAGGGATGGTTTTAGTGAGCGGATCGTAACGTTTCTTTTTCCAGCCAGAAATCAGATCCAGGTTTTCTTTCAGCATGCGCTCATAGAGCACCGGAATTTCATCGGGACTGTCCTGCAGGTCTGCATCCATGGTAATGATCACCTCTCCTTGAGCGGCTTCAAAAGCCACGTTGAGTGCTGCCGATTTCCCGTAATTTCTTCTGAACTGTATACCGCTGATGGCCGCATTTTCTTTTTTCAGCGCCTCGATAACTTCCCAGGAACCATCGTTACTACCATCATCTACTAAAATAATTTCGTAAGAATAATTTTGCTTATCCATTACCCTTTTGATCCAGGCACATAATTCCGGTAGCGATTCTGCTTCGTTGTATAGAGGGATCAGGACTGAGATATTCATGGACGATTAATAGAAAAACGTGCAAATTTTATCAAAGAAACGATAAAATCTGCACGTTTTAAAGTATAAAGTTCTACTCTTCGTTAGTGGAAGCGAAGATCGGTTGTTCTTTTTTGAAAATTGCAGCGAAAATAAGTGACATTACAAACTGAATGAGTACACCTGTTCCGAGTGTTTTCAGCAAATCCATGAAACTTGGATTAAACTGACTTTTCATTCCTTCCATTACCTTTTCCATGGTTTTTTCGATGGTTTCTTCATCCATTCCAAACTTTTCGTAAGTACTATAGAGGTTTTCAGAAACAATCCCAGAGATCTTATCGTAAGCTCCAGGTTCAATAAACTTATAAAACACAAAATTACCCAAAGCAGCCACCAATCCGGCAATAAAAGCCATCAGGAAAATACCCCTTAACGCTTCACGAAAAGACCAAAAACCCCCAATTTTCTTTCTTAAGTCGATAGTGAAATAAATATAAAGGCCCAAGGAAACCAGCAGCATGAGGATGCCGAATGAAGTAGAGCCCATTAAGCCGGGAGAAATGTAATAAATAAGAATGCCGATGATGAAAGATAAGGCACCCACCACTAAGCCATTATTGGCAGCACTTTGATTTAAACTGTTTGTATTTGATTCCATATTTTGGTTTTATTGATTATTAAAATTAATAATTAATTGATACACCGCAATGTCAAATGCCGGCTGAATCGCGTTGGAGCTTATTTCTTCTTGCTCTTGAGGGCTTGGTTGCGGGTTTCTGAAGAAACACATCATCGGGTAAAATAAATCTTTCAATTCGGTGTCTTGTTTGATCTTTTCAGCCACTTTGGCAATTTCATTTACCGAACTTTCCATCAAGATCTGATTCGCAATTACTTCCTCGTAAATTCGGTGTTCATCCTGAAACTCATCTTCATCTACTAATAAAAATTCTTTCAGGAAATCGCTCAATTCAGGTTCAATGTCTTCATCTTGACATTCCTTCAGGTATAACAAAACATTAAGTAATTCTGTTCCACGATCTAAAGTTTCTTCTTCAATGGCTTCCCATTCTGGCGAATCGAGATAATCTTCCTCCAGCTTGTTCACATCATCCGTAAAGAAATTGATCAACAACAGGTCAAACATTACTTCTCTGAGCGCTTCAAATGAGGGCTGATCATCAAAGGCCTTGTCCAAATCAGAAACCTTCTCCATGTAGGCCTTTTCAGCAGAAAATACATTGAGCAATTGTTTAATTAGAGGTTTTGCATCTTTTTGTACCTGCTGTCCATAGGCTTGCAAAGCCGCCTCAAGGGTATTTAAAATATGAGTATTCATTTCCGATTTATAATTTAGATGAATAAGTGATGCCTTTATTACAAGTGAGGAGTACTTTTCCGGTCAAACTTTCTCCCATCAGGGGGTGATTGGACGAACGGGATTGATTGGAACTGGCATCGAACACCCATTTAGCCTTGGGATCGAATAAAACCAAATCAGCGATTTCGCCGACTGCCAATTTAGGCATCGGAATATTTAATATTTTTCGCGGATTGATGGCTAATTTCTCCACGATTTGAGCCGGTTTTAAACCAGCTTTAAGCGACATAGACAGCAAGGTTTGTAACCCAGTCATGCCATAAGCTGCCAATCCGAATTCTACATTTTTAAACTCAATTTCATGCGGCGTGTGCTGCGAAACGATGGCATCAATGGTTCCATCGGCCAATCCTGCCAGCAGGGCTTCCCGATCTTTTGTTGACCTCAAGGGTGGTTTAACTTTCAAATTACTCTCAAAACCCGATAAGTCATTTTCAGTAAATACGAGGTGATGCACTGCTACATCGCAAGTGATTTTTAAACCTTTGGCTTTCGCTTCGCGAATGAGCAGCACGGATCTGGCTCCCGAAACAGTACTGAAGTGAATTCCGGTGTCGTGGTATGCCGCCAGTTCTATGTCGCGACTAATCATCAGCTCCTCAGCCAGGCTTGGATTTCCTTTCAAACCGAGCAAGGTACTCATCGGACCCTCATTGATAGGCGCATGGGCGGCCAAACCCGGATCTTCAGGATAGGAGAAGATCTTTGTTCCAATTCCTTTGGCGTACAGCAAGGCCCTACTCATCAATCCGGCATCTTTAACCGGCCGATCACCATCTGTGAAAGCCACAGCTCCCGCAGTTTTCATATCGTACATTTCGGCCAGGTTCTC
This sequence comes from Sphingobacteriaceae bacterium, assembly GCA_947459195.1. Lineage (GTDB taxonomy): Bacteria > Bacteroidota > Bacteroidia > Sphingobacteriales > Sphingobacteriaceae > JAIPAN01. Next base: position 8,419 of record CANHCS010000028.1, on the reverse strand, counting down.
CCCTTTTCTTTCTTCACTAATTGTTCCCAGTGGATAAATTTGAATTCCCTGCTGTGCAGACTGATTGACAATATAAGCGATCTCCGATTTGGTATGTAGAGCCGGCTTGGTATTAGGCATCAAGGCTACCGCGGTAACCCCACCCGCCATTGCTGCTCGGCTTCCACTTTCAATCGTTTCTTTCGTTTCCAAACCCGGCTCGCCGAAATTCACATTCAGGTCACAAAAACCCGGTGCCAAAAAACAGCCTTTTCCATACATCAGCGTGGCGCCTGCCGGCACTTTTAAATCGACACCAATTTCTGCTACTTTTCCATCATGGAGGAACACATCCACTGTGTGTTTGCCATTGAAATCTGGATGTAGGACGTTGACAGAAGAAATGAATACCTTTTTCATGTGTGAAGCCTGTTGGGGTGAAATAAAATACCAGAGAATTCATTGTACATGAAAACCTGCATTTTGAACGAAAACTGTTTGAATGGGAGATTTAAAAAAGAAAATAAATAACTAAGGCGTATAATCGGAATCAGAGGAAAGACCTGTAGCTGATTAAATCTCATTAAAAAACAAAAATAGAAAAAATAACCAAAAGCCCTGATTTTCATTGCTTAATTTTTACCAACTGCCTTGAGTAGATACCACGGAAAAAGAATAATTTTGTTGCACATGATTCAAGTTAAGCGCATCGCTGAAATCTTTGGGCACCACCAGCCAATTTACACTGCCTGCAACTCGCAGAAACTACACATATTTTTCACCGCAGGAAATGATAAAGGCGTAGTAGAGTGGAGCCTCAAAACCCACGATTTTGTGAAAGTGATGATGCCTGTGAACTCCTCGGTTTATGCGCTTCATTGTCCGCAAAGTGCCCCGCTGATGGCAGTCGGTGAGAGAAACGGCAAAGTCAGTTTATTCCATTTTATAGATCAGAAAGTTTGTGCAGAGCTCAGTTTACATTCAGAAGCTATTTTCGATATTCAATCCATTCAGAGCAAAAATGAACTGCTACTTGCCTCTGAAGATGGGAGCCTTTCGGTTTGGAGCTTGAGCGACTATCAGCTGCTGTACAAGCTGCAGGTCAGTAAAACTATGATCAGATGCATGGCCATCAGCCCCGATGAACAATACCTCGCCATAGGTGCTAAAGATCATCAGATCTATATTTATAAAACAGAAGATTTTAGTTTGGTTAAAACTTTAGCCGAACATCAGCTGCCCATCACTTCCTTACGCTTTTCGCCCGATGGCAAATACCTCTTATCCGGCTCCCGCGATGCTCAATTAAAAATCTGGTACAGCTCCGACTTTAGTTTAAAAGAAAATATACCGGCGCACATGTTTGCCATTTACGACATACAGTTCCATCCAAATGGGAAACTTTTCGCAACGGCCAGCCGCGATAAATCAATTAAAATTTGGGATGCTGAAACATTCAGCCTGCTCAAAACGATTAGCATTGAAAAGGGCTTTGAGGCACACCGTTTATCGGTCAATAAATTGGCATGGAGTTCATATAACAATGAACTTATCTCTGTAGGCGATGATAAGGTTATTTTAATTTGGGAGATCAAACAAAGCGTTTGATAATCCGAAGTCGGTGGCTGTGTTTACCCAATTCTTCACTGTAAATTCCCTGATGATCGATCGGATCGATCTTCACCCTTCCAGAAGCATGAATGATCCGATCTTGACTTAGTAAAATGCCTACATGGATGATCCTGCCCTCCTCATTATCGAAAAAAGCCAAGTCACCGGGTTTAGCTGAGGTCAAAAAATCGACGGTTTCTCCTTGAGTGGCCTGCTGAGCAGCATCACGCAAAATTTTAATTCCAAAATGTTTGTAAACCAATTGGGTTAACCCGGAGCAATCGATACCCCATGGAGTCCTCCCGCCCCAGAGATAGGGTGAATTCAGATAAAAAAGGGATGCCTTTTCCAATTCAGCAGCAAATTTACCGGGTTCAGGCAAAATCGCCTGTCCTTCGAACTGATAAGTTTCTCCTCCAAAATCGAACTGATTATTTTGAAAATTGGGTAAGGTACAACCCGGAACCAGGTAAATGGATTCTCCATTTGATTTGATCGCCTTGGGCAAACGATCTAAACCAATGACCCATTGATGTTCGGTCCATTTTTTGAATTCTTCAGCTGAAAGGTAGGTAGCCTGCTTGGGGTCTATCCACCCTTCATAAGTGTCATACAGAGTTCTGATGAGCATCCACTTCTCTGTACTTTCGATGATTTCGAAAGCATCGCCAAACAAAAGCTGGGTGTAAATTTCACTCCTGTCTGATGCTTCCGCACGAATGGGAGCGATACTTACTCTGCAGATTCCGAACTGAGATTTCATATTACAAATTAAGCAGATTTTGCATAGAATTTTATTTGCAAGACAAAAACAATCTAAAAGGGTGATTTTTCGTTATTACTTTATGAAAAAAGGACTCAAAATAGATCGGATTTTAATTGCTGTGGAAGAAAGCACTTATTCCGAAAAGGCATGGTTATATGGTTACCATTTGGCCGTATTAATGAAAGCTAAAGTTGGGCTGGTTCATGTGCTGGAACCTCCGGCCATCCCCACCTATGTGGGCAATATGGTGGTAGGTGAAGCGCCCAATATCATGGCAGACTTGATGACCATGCAGGAAGAAAGTACCAAAGCACTGTTTGAGCGGATCACCAAAAGGATGAGCGATGAGGTGCAGATTTCCACTTTCGTAAAAATGGGTAATGTAAAAATTGAAATTTTAGATTTGGCTGAAGAATGGAAAGCCGATCTGATTATTCTTGGCACCCACGGCCGAACTGGTATTGATCATTTCATTGCGGGAAGTGTAGCAGAGGGTGTAGCCAGAAAAGCGCACTGTCCGGTCTTGATTATTCCTAATAAGAAAAATTAAAAAAGCCCCGAATATAATCGAGGCTTAGGGGTAAAAATTAAACTATTGCTGAGTAACTTGGTCAAGGTGCAGGTACTTTTGCAAAGTAGTAACGAGTTTCACCTTGAGAACCGTTCTTAAAGTCTGATTTTGATAAGGTTAAATCTGTAGCAGTTAGAGAAACCACAGTAAAAGTGTTATCGATAATTCCATTTGCATCTTTATAATTAAGAGTAGTAGCATCCAGCATCTTCCAACTGTACTCCATTGGTTGGCTTCCGTTCAGGATGAGTATCATAACTCCATTGCCCTTAAAATCGTAGGATGTATTATTGTACATCGTTTTAACTTCTGGAGAACCTAAGGGGTAAGCATCCCCAGTGCTATTTAGATTCCACTTACCAATTAATTTATTGGTTGTATTTTCTGCTGGTGAAGGAGGATCTTTTTTACATGCTGCCAAAACCGAAATCGATAATATGGCGAAAATGATGAGCTTTTTCATAGATTTTATTTTAGAATCTAATTCAAAGCTATTCTAAAGGTATTTAACAGATAAGAAATTACCGACGAAACGACATTAATGTAATACGAACGGCAAAAAAAAAGCTCCGGGTGAAAATCCGAAGCTTTCAAAATTTAATATTGCTCATTAAGCATCTAAGTGCAACCATGCTTTCTTCGCCAGCAATTCCTCTTCCGTTTCACGTACATGCTCATCATCCACACAGCAATCTACCGGACAAACAGCTGCACATTGTGGTTCATCGTGGAAACCAACACATTCAGTACATTTATCAGAAACAATGTAATAAACTTCGTCAGAAATTGCAGCACGGGTTTCTTCAGCATCAATTTGCTGACCACCAAAGTCAATTAGTCCGCGTAAGCCGGTTCCATCAGAGAAACGCCAGGCTGCTCCGGCATCGTAAATCGCATTATTTGGACACTCGGGCTCGCAGGCGCCGCAGTTGATACATTCTTCGGTAATTTTAATTGCCATCTTATGAATTAATTCTATTTGTAAATTTAATTTTGCGACACAATTGTGCAAGGCATTTGTAATAACATACAAATATATGAAACTTCAAGATTTTTGATGAGTAAAACGAATTCAGACAAAGAAAAAAGATGGGAAGCCCTGGCGGCTTTAGGCAGTCTTTTAAGAAAAAAAGATGCAGAATTGGAGCGGGAAATCAGACTTGCTGTTCAACAAAACGCTTGGTTTACTGAAACGTTCGTCGAAAAATCAATCGATGCACTGGCAGAAATGCTCAATGAAGAAGCCTTGAAAGAATGGAAAAGCTCCTGGGCTCATCTTACCAGCGCCCAAAGTCCTAAAAAAGTAGGTCTAATTTTAGCCGGCAATATCCCTTTGGTCGGCTTCCATGATGTTTTATGTGTATTGGCCGCCGGTCATGTGGCTTTAATTAAGTGCTCCTCTCAAGACAAACAATTATTGCCTTTTGTACTCCAAAAGCTATGCACGCTGGAGCCCACTTTTGAACAGCAGATCAGTTATGTAGAAAAACTGGAAAATTTCGATGCGGTGATTGCAACCGGTAGTAATAATTCTTCCCGCTATTTCGATTATTATTTTAGCAAAGTGCCCCATATCATCCGCAAAAACAGAAATAGTATCGGCATCATCAGGGGCGACGAAAGTACCGAAGAGCTACAAGCTTTAGGGAACGACATTTTCGATTATTTTGGATTGGGATGCAGAAATGTGTCTAAATTAATGGTACCTAAAAACTATCAATTCGATACTTTTTTCGAAGCGATTGAGTCTTTCAAGCAATTAAGTCAGCATCATAAATACCTGAACAATTACGATTACAACAAATCTATTTTGTTGGTTAATGGCGAGCCACACTTAGATAATGGATTTTTACTACTCAAAGAAGACAAAAAACTGACTTCAGCTTTGGCAGTGCTGCACTACGAAACCTACGAAAATGAAGAGGAGCTATGTAAGCAGCTGAAGGAGCAGAGCGAAGAGATCCAATGCATTGCTTGCATGCATCCATTAAATGTTACTAATCAGGTAGTACCTTTCGGGGCTACGCAAAAACCCCGACTTTGGGATTATGCAGATGGAGTTAATGTGATGGATTTCTTATTAAAGGACATCGATACAATTCCTGGAAAATGATAACTTTGAATCGATGTATATTATCAAAGTAAAAGGAGTTGCCAAAATACCCGACTATGTGCAGTTGCGGGACGAGCATTTTACCCTTTTGGCTTATTTCAGGGTAGATCGACCCGATAAATCGCTCGATAAAATCGGATTGGGTGAGCATGCTGAGTACATCATGAAAAAAATTAATGAGCTTCCGTTTGGCCAGATCCTCAAACTAGAAATTTAATATGACAGATCAATCGCTTATCAGATTAACTGATGTAGATGTTTTTCAACAAAACCAACTGGTATTATCAAGGGTAAACCTGCACCTCGACAAGAGTGAGTTTGTTTACCTCATTGGTCAAACCGGTTCCGGTAAAAGCAGTTTACTGAAAATAATTTACGGAGATCTGCACATCAAAACCGGTAGTGGTACCGTTGCTGGTTACGATCTGAAAAAACTAAGCGAAAATGAAGTTCCATTTTTAAGACGTAAACTAGGAATTGTATTTCAGGATTTTCAGTTATTGACTGACCGTTCAGTTGAGAAGAACTTAGAATTTGTATTGCAAGCCACCGGATGGACGAATGAGAACGAAATTGCTGCCCGAATCAGAGAAGTTTTAGATCAAGTGGGTTTGCGTTCAAAAATTCAAAAAATGCCATTTGAACTATCTGGAGGCGAACAGCAGAGAGTGGTCATTGCCAGGGCTCTGCTCAATCATCCTGAGCTCATCCTGGCCGACGAGCCTACCGGGCACCTCGATCCGGAAACTTCTGAAGAAATTACCATGCTCCTACGTCAGATCAGCCAGTCTGGAACTGCCGTCTTGCTGGCCACCCACGACTATCACATCATCCGCACTTTTCCTTCCCGCATCATTAAATGTGAGAATGGATCGGTAGTGGAAAACGCCAGCATTTAAATAAAATGACCTGGATGATGTTACTGAGAAATCTTTTGATTCTTCGCCAAACTCATCATTAGAATATAAAAACAGACACTTTGTTAGCTGAAAATAAACAATAACTGACAGCTTGTCGCAAAAGCCATATTGGCAAAAAATTTGACCATAAAGGGCAAAGAATTTTGAAACATGTCGAAAACGAAAAAAACCACCAAGGCAACACCGGCTGCAAAAACTGAAAAACAAACAAGTAAGGTCAAGCCGGACGAAACACTGCAAAAATTAAGTGCAGATTTGCACGAGGCCAATGATAAATACCTTCGCTTGTACGCAGAATTCGACAATTTTAAACGCCGTACCAGCAAAGAACGTATGGAGTTATTACAAACTGCGGGCAAGGAAGTGATGATATCGCTTCTTCCAGTGTTGGATGATTTTGAAAGAGCATTAAAAGCGATGGAAACTGCTACAGAAATTAACGCCGTAAAAGAAGGTGTTGCATTGGTACAGCATAAACTGAAAAATATTTTAAATCAGCAGGGACTGAAAGAAATGGAAGCCAAGGGCAAAACTTTTGATGCAGATTTGCACGAGGCCATTACCAATATTCCGGCCCCTAGTGAGGATTTAAAAGGTAAAAATATCGACGAACTGGAAAAAGGATACTACCTGAACGACAAGGTGATCCGTTTTGCAAAAGTAGTGGTAGGACAATAATCATGGCAAAGAGAGATTATTACGACGTACTCGGGGTAGCCCGAAATGCCAACGCAGAGGAAATTAAAAAGGCCTACCGCAAACTGGCGATCAAATACCATCCGGATAAGAACCCCGATGATAAGGAGGCGGAAGATAAATTCAAGGAAGCCGCCGAGGCATATGAGGTGTTGAGCAATCCGGAAAAGAAACAGCGCTACGACCAGTTCGGCCATGCCGGCAATGCAGCTGGTGCCGGCGGTTTTGGCGGCGGCAGCATGAACATGGAAGATATTTTCAGCCAGTTTGGCGATATCTTCGGTGGCGGTAGCCCTTTTGAGAGTTTTTTTGGTGGCGGTCAATCTTCCAGAGGCGGACGCAGGGTGAGCCGTGGTAGTAACCTTCGCATTAAAGTAAAACTGACTTTAGAGGAAATTGCCAAAGGTGCCGACAAAAAAATTAAAGTAAATAAGCAGGTAGTTTGTACAACCTGCGACGGTACTGGTGCAAAAGATAAATCTTCATTTAATACCTGCCGTACTTGCGGAGGCAGCGGAGCCGTTCGCCGGGTAACCAATACCATTTTGGGCCAGATGCAAACCACCAGCACCTGTCCTACTTGTAATGGCGAAGGGACGCAAATCACCGCTAAATGTGGTAGCTGCCATGGCGAGGGACTGAGCCGCGGAGAAGAAACCATCAGCATCCAGATCCCGGCCGGCGTGAGCGAAGGCATGCAGCTATCCATGAGCGGCAAGGGAAATGCAGCGCCAAGAGGCGGTGTTCCTGGCGATTTGATCATTTTGATTGAAGAAATGCCGCATGAAACCCTAAAACGCGATGGCCATCACATTGTATACGATCTGCACATCAGTTTTGTAGATGCCGCCATTGGTGCCAGCGTAGAAGTTCCCACCATTGATGGCAAAGCCAAAATCAAAATTGAGCCAGGTACACAAGGTGGCAAGATCTTGCGTTTGAAAGGCAAGGGAATCCCGGAAGTGAACTCCTACCACCGCGGCGACCAGCTGATCTATGTGAACATCTGGACACCAAAGGCACTTTCGAAAGAAGAACGGGAAACATTAGAAAAACTACAAGACTCGCCAAACTTCAAACCACAGCCTGGTAAGTCAGAAAAATCCTTCTTTGAACGGATGAAGGAATACTTTGGATAAAAAAAGCCTCGAAAATTCGGGGCTTTTTTGTAACGATTTTGCTTCCCTTTTATCTAAATTGAAAGTAGCAAATTCAACTATGCTCAGCATCAGAAATATCGTTAAACAATATGCCCAGCACCGTGCCCTCGATGGAGTAAGCATGGAGATTTCAAAAGGCAGTATTTTCGGACTATTGGGTCCTAACGGAGCCGGTAAAACCTCGCTCATCCGCATCATCAACCAGATCACCGCACCCGACGAAGGAGAGATCTATTTCAATGGCGAAAAACTGAATCCTAACCATATTTCCAAGATCGGTTACTTGCCGGAGGAACGCGGTTTGTATAAAAAAATGAGCATTGGCGAACAGGCGCTTTACCTCGCCCAATTGAAAGGTTTATCGAGATCGGAAGCCATCAAACGCATCAAATATTGGTTCGAAAAAATGGAGATGCAGACCTGGTGGGATAAAAAAGTAGAAGACCTGAGCAAAGGGATGCAGCAAAAAGTTCAATTCGTGGCCACCGTTTTACACGAGCCTGAACTGATCATATTAGATGAGCCATTTTCAGGTTTCGATCCTGTCAATGCCGAGATCGTGACCAAGGAGATCCTCGAATTGAATCGCAAAGGGGCTACCGT
>CANHCS010000027.1 GCA_947459195.1 Sphingobacteriaceae bacterium | reverse complement strand
TTCGAACCTAGACAAACTGAACCAAAATCAGTTGTACTACCATTATACTATGGGACAATCTCCTTATTCAGAAAACATTTCTGCTTTGGGATTGCAAATATAGATTGATAAATAGAAACCTGCAAATGAAATTGTTTTTTGTTGAACTTAAAGAGATGAAGAGCGATATTGAATTCAAATCCTTAATTTCGGGATCTAAATCTGATAGTAAATTCTCATGATGAATTATAATAAATTAAACAACTTACTGGGCTGGTTCACTTTTGTATTGTCATCGGCTGTATACATTCTAACTATGGAGCCATCCGTAAGTTTCTGGGATACCGGCGAATTTATTGCGGCTGCTCACAGACTTCAGGTTGTGCATCAACCCGGTGCCCCACTTTTTTTAATGATCCAAAAAATGTTCTCCCTATTGGCAATGGGCGATACTTCTAAAGTGGCTTATTTCATGAACATGGGCTCAGCCTTGTTTAGTGGAGCAACCATCCTTTTCCTTTTCTGGACCATCACGGCACTCGCTAAAAAAGTATTCGTAAAACCCGGAGAAAACTTAGACACTTATCAAACCATTGTCGTTTTAGGTAGTGGTTTAGTAGGAGCTCTGGCTTATACTTTTTCAGATACTTTCTGGTTTTCGGCTGTTGAATCGGAGGTTTATGCCATGTCTTCATTCTGTACCGCATTGGTTTTTTGGGCGATTTTAAAATGGGAAATTCAGGCTGATGAACCGCAATCGGATCGTTGGTTAGTTTTTATTGCCTATGTAATGGGTTTATCTATTGGGGTACACTTACTCAATTTATTGGTCATCCCTGCCATCGCATTGGTATATTATTTCCGTAAAAGCGACAAGGTTACACCGAAAGGGACTTTGTTGGCTTTACTGGCAGGTATCGCCATTTTAGGCTTTATTCAGTACGGTGTGATCCAATACCTGATTAAGGCTGCTGCCGGGTTTGACCTGTTCTTTGTCAACACCCTAAACTTCGGATTTGGGAGCGGAGTGATCTTTTTTGCTTGTTTATTGATTGGCGGAATCAGCTATGGTATTTTTTATTCCATCAAGAAAAACAAAAGGGTCTTGAACTTATCTTTGGTAAGTTTAGCCTTTATCATCTTAGGATACAGCTCCTATGCCATGCTGGTGATCAGAGCGAAAGCCAATCCCACACTCAATAATTCAGATCCTGACAATGTATACGCCCTGTTGAGTTATTTGAACCGCGAACAGTATGGCGATCGTCCACTATTATACGGACAGTATTTTGATTCGAAAGCCATCGATTACAAAGAAGGAGCTGAAATTTATCGTAAAGGAAAAGATAAATATGAGGTTGCTGGTCGTAGGTATGAGCAGGTTTACGACCGAAATACCTTACTGCCTAGATTGTACAGCGACGATCCCGGACACGTTGGTTTTTACCGCGAGTGGATGAAACTGGGTGAGAGTGGCTCACCTACCTTTGCCGATAATTTAGGCTTCTTATTCAGCTATCAGACCGGTTTCATGTACATGCGCTACTTTGCATGGAATTTTATAGGCCGACAAAATGATGAGCAAGGTCATGGCAATTATACCGATGGCAATTGGATCACCGGAATCAAGACCATTGACAATCAATTAGTGGGTGGACAGGACGCTTTGCCAAAAGCAGCCATTAATCAGGTTTCCTACAATCGATTTTATGCCCTGCCTTTCATTTTAGGAATTTTAGGGGCTTTGTGGCATTTCAAACGCAAAGAAAAAGATGCAGGTATTGTGGGTCTTCTGTTTTTCTTTACAGGCATGGCCATTGTAATGTATCTGAATCAAACACCTTTACAACCCAGAGAAAGAGATTATGCATATGCTGGTTCTTTTTATGCCTTCACCATTTGGATTGGCTTAGGTGTTGCAGCTATTGCCGAATTCCTAAAGAACAAATTAAACCCAAGAATGGCTGGTGTATTGGCACTTAGTGTGGGCTTGTTGATGGCTCCGGTACTGATGGCAAATGAAGGCTGGAATGACCATGATCGTTCTACGAAATATACCGTAAGAGATTTTGCCAAAAATTACCTCGAATCCTGTGCACCGAATGCCATTTTATTTACCTACGGTGATAATGACACCTACCCAATTTGGTATGCACAAGAGGTAGAAAATATCCGTCCTGATGTTCGCGTGGTTAACTTGAGCTTACTCGGCACCGATTGGTATCTACGCCAAATGAAAGAAAAGGTGAATGAATCGGATGCATTGCCTATCTCTATGCCGGATGAAAAATTTGTACAGGGTGTGAGAGACGTGATCCGTTATCAAGATTATCAATTGGCTGAGGCGGTTGAATTAAAAACCATTTTCGAGATCCTTACTTCTGATGACGATGATGATAAGATAGCCTACGAAGATGGCAGTAGAGAGAACTTCCTCCCTACTAAAAACTTTAAAATGACGATTGATCCCGAGCAGTTAATTGGCTCAGGCACAGTTGAAGAAGCGGAGCGCACACTCATTGCTCCAGCTATGACCTGGACCTACAATAAAAATTATGTAACCAAAGCAGAATTGGGGATGATCGATATTCTGGTCCATAATCAATGGAAAAGACCGGTATACTTTGCCATTACGGTCCCATCTGACAACTACATCGGTTTAGATAATTATTTGCACCAGGAGGGCTTCGCCTATCGTTTAAAACCCTTACTTCCAAAAGAAAAACAAGAGGGCACGAGCATCCATACAAAAGCCATGTATGAAAACGTGATGAACAAGTTTAGCTGGGGAAATATGAAGAAAGCAACCTATCTCGATCCTGAATCGATCCGGATGCTGACCATTACAGTTAACAGTATTAATATGCTGGCGGAAGAATTGATTAAAGAAGGTAAGATGGATGCTGCGGGTCAATTAATGAAAAAAACAATGAATGAATTGCCTGATCAGGTTTACTCCTTGAGTTATGCCATCAGGTTGTTCTACATGTCAGACCTTCTCTATCAAATCAAGGATACCCAGGCTGCAAATCAGTTAGTGGTGAAGACGACGGATTATGTGGTGGAGCACCTTAATTATTTGATTGCAATTGCAGAAACTAAATCAAGTATCAACTCCAGCGACATTCAACTGGGCTTATCGATGCTGAACGAACTAAACAGACTGACACTCTTACAGGGTCAAAAAGATTTGAATCAAAGAATTCAAAAAGATTACAAAGCCATTGAAGCAAAACTTGCGGGACTGAGATATTAAGGTCCGATAAATAAAAAAGGGGAAGCGTGTCGCTTCCCCTTTTTTATTGGTATCAGGAAATTATTCCTGAACAACACCCATACTGCAGAATTTATCAATCCGCTCCTCAACCAATTGGTCGATTTTCGTCTTTTTTAAATGAGCTAAATCTTTGATGATTTGTGTTTTCATGGTTTCTGCCATCAAAGCCGGGTCATGATGTGCGCCACCCAAAGGCTCCGGTATAATTCCATCAATGAGTTTATTGGCCAGCATATCTTCTGCGGTTAATTTCAAGCATTCGGCCGCTTTTTCTTTAAAATCCCAGCTTCTCCATAAAATGGAAGAACAAGACTCCGGAGAAATTACAGAGTACCAGGTATGCTCCAGCATATAAACTTTATCACCAATTCCGATCCCCAATGCACCTCCCGAAGCACCTTCACCAACAATGAAACAAAGAATTGGGACCTTTAAAACAGACATCTCCAATAAATTTCTGGCAATTGCCTCCCCTTGTCCACGCTCTTCTGCCTCTAAACCAGGGAAAGCACCAGGTGTATCAATAAAAGTAATGACTGGTTTATTGAACTTCTCGGCAAGCTTCATCAGCCTGAGCGCTTTACGATAGCCCTCCGGATTGGCCATACCGAAATTGCGGTACTGGCGCATTTTGGTATTGTTACCTTTTTGGTGGCCGATCACCATCACCGTTTCACCATTAATACTAGCAAAACCTCCCACAATGGCTTTATCGTCTTTAACGGTTCTATCACCATGCAGCTCGATGAAATCGTCACACATCAACTCAATGAATTGTAGTGTATAAGGTCTTTCGGGATGACGGGAGATCTGTACTTTCTGCCATCTGCTTAAGTTATTATAAATATCGATCCGCGTTTGCTCCATCTTTTCTTCCAACTCTTTGATCGTAGCCGACATATCAACATCGGTCCGCTCCGCAATCTGTTTTACTTTTTCAATCTGCAGCTGCAAGTCGGCAATGGGTTTTTCGAAATCAAAAGACGTCTCCATTTGTTCTAAAAATTAAGAATGCTAAAGTAGGAATTAAAAAAGCGAAATAAAAAAGGCCGAAGAAACTTAAAACCCTTCAGCATCTATATAATATTTTAAAGATTAAAACGTTGTAATCAAATGAAAAACTCAGACAACATCCATCCCAAAGAACCAATTATGCATAATCGTTTCATCATTCCGGCAAGCATTTTCGGATTAGCCCTTGTGCTCAGTATCACTATTTTTTCGCTCACCTGGAAAGGGGTGAAATCTGAGAATCAAACCATTAATGTAACTGGTTCGGCTAAAAAAAGTATTGTTTCTGATCTGGGGATTCTCCGTTTGAGTGTGAATGTGGATGAAGTCAATCAATTAGAGGCCTATCAACAGCTCAAAAAGCAAGTGCCCATGCTAATGAACTATTTGTTGGCTAAAGGATTTGAAAAAAATCGCATGAATACCATGGTGATGAACATTTACTCCAACTTCCTTTACAATGAAGCGGGCAACCAGATCGGAATCCGCTCATTTACCGGAACGCAAACCATTGAAGTGCAATCTACCAATGTGATTCTGATAAAAAACACTTCGCTTGATGTGGTCTCCTTATTAGAAAAAGGCATTAGCGTCACCGTAAACGCTCCAGAATATTATTATACCAAGCTCTCTGCCATCAAAATTGATATCCAGGCCGATGCCGCCAAAGATGCCATGATCAGGGGCAGACGAATCGCCGAAGCTACCGGTCGGAAATTGGGTGTATTGACCAATGCCAGGATGGGTGTTTTACAAATCACACCCGAAAACTCCAACGTGACCTCCGATTATGGTGTAAACGATGTGAGTTCCATCCGCAAAGAGATTACCGCGGTGGTAAATGCTAAATTCCTGATAAAATAATCTACGATCAACGGTTTATTTCTTTATTTTCAGGATAAGAAATTGTTCATGATGAAAAAAGAAAAAACCATTTATTGGACATCTACGCTGTTATTGTGTTTATTGGCGGGGTTTCCGGCGATCACGTATTTTACGATGCCGCAGGCTGCTGAGGGGTTCAAGCACCTGGGCTTCCCTGATTTTTTCCGTATTGAACTGGGAACAGCCAAACTGGCTGGCACCGTCTTGTTATTGATCCCGGCAGTGCCAGCCCGCATCAAAGAATGGGTTTACGTGGGCTTTGGGATCACCTTTATTTCTGCTTTTATTGCCCATTTTGTGGTCGATGGCTGGCAGCAGACCTGGGGTGCCATGCTGGCCATGGCTCTGTTGATTACTTCTAATATCTATTTTCATAAAATTCAACAAAGCAAGCAGGCCTAAACTTTTTTATTCATGAAGTCAAGAAGGAAATTCATTCAACTATCAGCCGCTGCGGCTGTCCTTTCTATTATTCCTGATGAATTGCTTGCCAAAGCAGGAACATTCATCCCGAAAGGAAAACCCAAGCAACCCATAGTCCTATCTACCTGGCGTTTCGGTATGGAAGCCAATGCAGCCGCCTGGGAAGTTTTAAAAAATAATGGCCGAGCACTCGATGCCGTTGAGGCCGGCGTTCGGGTACCTGAAGGCGACCCTAAAGAACGTAGTGTAGGTTATGGCGGCCGGCCGGATCGAGATGGCCGGGTGACTCTGGATGCCTGCATCATGGACGAGTTTTCGAACATCGGTTCGGTAGCCTGTTTGGAACACATTAAACATCCCATTTCCGTAGCACGGGCAGTGATGGAAAAAACACCGCATGTGATGCTGGTGGGCGATGGCGCTTTGCAATTTGCACTTTCACAGGGTTTTCAAAAGGAAAATTTATTGGTGGAAGAGTCTGAAAGAGAATGGAAAGAATGGCTGAAAACCAGCGAGTATAAACCGATTGCCAATATCGAAAACCACGACACCATCGGCATGATCGCATTAGATGCCCAGGGTAATCTCTCCGGGGCCTGCACCACCAGCGGCATGGCCTTTAAAATGCATGGCCGAGTGGGCGATTCGCCGATTATTGGTGCCGGATTGTATGTAGACAATGAAGTAGGTGCCGCTACTGCAACCGGGCATGGCGAAGAAGTGATTCGTACCGTAGGTTCACACCTCGTGGTGGAACTGATGCGACAAGGCCGATCTCCTGAAAGTGCCTGTAAAGAAGCCGTTGAGCGCATTGTAAAATTAGTTCAACGCCGTGGCAAAAGCCTGAAAGACATCCAGATCGGATTTATAGCCCTCAACAAAAGAGGTGAATATGGTGCTTATTGCCTGCAAAGTGGTTTTAATTATGCCGTTTACGATCAGGAAGCGGGCAACCGTCTGATCGATGCCGATTATTTTCTGAAATGAAACGATTAGAAATAGCCTGTTTCAATCTCGAATCGGCCCTCATCGCGGCAAAAGCCGGAGCAGATCGCATAGAATTTTGTGCAGACTATGCTTCGGGAGGGACCACCCCCGAGCTCGAAGATTTTCTAACAATCAAAAAAGCTGCCGCGATTCCGATTTATGTAATGATCCGGCCGAGAGGCGATGATTTTGTGTATTCGGCAGATGAGATCGCCGGCATGAAACAAAGCATCACAGATTTTAAAGAAGCGGGAGCAGATGGTCTGGTATTCGGAGTACTTAATTCAGATAAAACCCTTTCAGTTGTTAATGAGGAATTGGTTGTACTTGCAGGGAGTACGCCCTGTACTTTTCACCGTGCCTTTGACCAAAGCCCCAATCTTGAGCAATCGCTGGAACAACTGATCAGCTGGGGTTTTAAAACCGTGCTGACATCAGGCGGCAGTTCATCAGCTATGGCTGGCGCAGCTACACTACAAAAACTATTGGACCAGGCAAATGGCCGTATACAGATTCTCCCGGGAGGAGGAATCCGCTCGGGCAATATCGCCGAACTGGCCAAATTGCTTCCTGCCGATTTCTTTCACTCTGCAGGGATTACAGATGGTTCTGAAATCGCTGATTTAGCTGAGATAAAAGCGATAAAATCTACATTGGCTTCATGAAAAAGTTCCTCCTACTTCTGTTTTACTTTTTAGGAATGAACTGGTTTGCCTCGGCGCAAAAAAACACTATCAACCTAAACAATAACTGGTATTTCCGACAGGCTGAGGAGGAAATAGCATATCCGGCACAGATTCCTGGCACCGTTCACACCGATCTGTTACGCCAACAGTTGATTCCAGATCCGTTTTTTGGAGAGAATGAGCAAAAAGTACAGTGGGTGGAACAAAAGTCCTGGATCTACGAAACTCTTTTTGACGTTCCTGCGAGCGAATTGGCAAAATCCAGCATGGAGCTGGTTTTTGAAGGTTTGGATACCTATGCTCAGGTTTACCTGAACGGCAAAAAAATTCTGCAAGCCGACAATATGTTCCGCACCTGGAACGTCCCCGTTAAGGGTTTGCTCAAACAAAAAAACAATCGCTTAAAAATTATTTTTGAATCGGTAAATCCCAAAATAAAGGCTGCAGCAGCCAATTTAACCTATTCCCTCCCTGGTGGAGAGAATGTTTTTATCCGCAAGGCACAATACCAGTTTGGTTGGGACTGGGGACCCCGGCTGGTAACTTACGGCATCTGGAAACCAGTAAAGCTCATTTGCTGGAATGTCAATCGACTTGAACAAGTACAAGTTATCCAAAAATCACTCAGCGATGATTGGGCTGAATTGGATGTTCATTGTCGTTTGAGTAATCCTGCAAAAAAACGATTACAAATTCAGGCTAAACTCAGCGACCCAGGCACCGACCTGAGCACCGAGGCCTCGATCCTACCAGGAGATACTGCGATGGTTTTGAAGCTCAAAGTAAAATCGCCCGTAAAATGGTGGACCAATGGTTTGGGCGAAGCGCATCTTTACCAATTGAATGTGAAGCTGCTGGAAAATCAACAACTTTTGGATAGTTATAACAGTAATATCGGCTTAAGAACCATTGAAATTGTACAACAAGTGGACAGTTTGGGTAGTGGCTTTTACCTAGAACTGAATGGTAAATCTGTTTTTATGAAGGGGGCCAATGTCATCCCGACAGATAGTTTTGTACCCAGAAGCAATACGGAGGTTTACAATAAATTAGTTCAAGAAGCAAAAGATAATCACATGAACATGCTGAGGGTATGGGGTGGTGGTGTTTACGGAAATGATGATTTTTATGATTTCTGCGATAAAAACGGCATTTTGGTTTGGCAGGACTTCATGTTTGCGGGCAGCCCTTATCCTGCCGATCCTGCATTTCTGAAAAATGTAGCTAAAGAGATTGAAGACCAGGTTATCCGATTACGCAACCATCCAAGCTTAGCGCTTTGGTGTGGCAATAATGAGATCAGCGAAGGCTGGTACAACTGGGGCTGGCAGAAACAGTTTAATTACAGTCCATCAGATTCTATTCAGATCAAACAAAATTATGACTACACGTTTGAACAGTTCATCCCATCCATTCTCCAAAAATTAGATCCGGGAAGATTTTATCATCCCTCCTCACCAGCCAACGGCTGGGGCAGGGCAAAAAGCTATCGCGAAGCCGATGTACATTATTGGGGCGTTTGGTGGGGTATGGAACCTTTTGAAAATTATGAGAAAAAAGTAGGTCGTTTTGTTTCAGAGTATGGCTTTCAGGGGATGCCAGCCTACAGCAGTTTAAGTAAACACCTGAACGAAGAGGACCGCTACCTGATTTCGCCGGCACTTAAAAATCACCAAAAGCACGCTCGTGGCTTTGAGACCATCAGCACTTACATGGAGCGGGATTTCCCGATGCCAACATTGCTGGAAGATTATGTTTACCTCTCTCAGCTGCTCCAGGCAAGAGGATTGAGTACCGCCATTGAAGCTCACCGTAGGGCCATGCCCTACTGCATGGGTTCCTTATACTGGCAGCTGAACGATTGCTGGCCGGTAACTTCCTGGAGTAGTATTGATTATTACGGGATGCCCAAGGCGGCTCATTACCAGCTGAAATCCTTGTATAAAGATATCATGATCAGTGTATCGGGCGATGGAGCGGACAAACAGATCCACCTTGTATCTGATCGTTTGAAAGCAGTAAATGCCGTACTAAAAATCCAATTACTGAGTTTTGATGGACAAGTGCTCTATCAGCAAAACTTACCAGTTGAGCTGGCAGCCAATACTGCAAAAGTGTATACGCAGATTACTACCAAGAATATAGCTGAATTCGACCCTACCCGATCGGTATTGTACTGTCAGCTGATGAATGGCAGCGAAACGCTCGCTGAGCATCGGTATTATTTTGAGAAAGACAAGAACTTAGAACTGCCCTTGCCTAAGATCAGTCTGAAACAGCTGACCAATGACAGCTTCTTGCTAAAAACAGATCAGCTGGCCAAAGGAATTTGTTTATCATGGGATGACCGGGTTGCCGACCAAAACTATTTTGACCTGTTGCCCGGAGAGGGAAAAATTGTACGCTTTAAACCAGTACAGAATGGGCCATCCCCTGCTGGCTTACCCCAAATCAAAACGCTTAATGAAGTACTGAACAGACTGAAGAATTAAACAGCTGGTTCCTGCTGGCTCAGACAGTGGAAACTGCCCAATCCCCAAATGATCTCCGTGGAATCGATACCGATTACTTCGCGATCTTTGAAACAAGACTGAATGATGGACAAAGCCACATCGTCTTTGGCACAACGGAAGGTCGGTACAATGACGTGTTTATTGGAGATGTAGAAATTGGCATAAGAAGCCGGTAAGCGCTGGTCTTCCCAAATTACAGCATCCGGCATGGGCAATTCTACAATATTAAATTGCTTGCCATTGAGCAGTCGCATTTGCTTCAATTGCTTAAGGTTATGCTGCAACAAAGGATAATTTTCATCATTTGAATTTTCTTCAATGACAGTCAACACGGTATCTTCATTAACAAAACGAACCGTATCGTCTATATGACCATCGGTATCGTCGCCTACTACCCCCTCATCTACCCAAAGAATCTGTTCTACACCGTAATAATTTCGGAGATATTGCTCAATCTGGTACTGGTTTAAATGCGGATTACGATTCGGGTTCAACAAACAGGCTGTTGAAGTAAGCAGCGTCCCGGCTCCATTAAATTCTACCGAACCACCTTCCATGACAATCCCTGGATGATAAACAGGAATGTCGAATTGTTTACCAATCAAGGTCGGGATCACATCGTCCAAATCAAATGGCGGATATTTTCCACCCCAGGCATTATAGCCCCAGTCTACAATGACTTTTTTCTGTGCAGCATTCGGATTGATCAGAAATGCCGGACCATGGTCGCGGCACCAGGCATCGTTGGTAGGTTGGAAATAAAATTCCACCTGGTTAAGATCTACTCCAGCTTGCTCAATATATATTAAAGCGAAAGCCTTCATGGCCTCATCAGCTACGTTGATGCGTACTTTCTCGCTTTGGGATAAAATCTTGATAAATTGAGCGTAATAAGGATAGATCGCCTCAATTTTTCCTGGCCAACTAGCTTCTTTGTGTGGCCAGCTCAGCCAAGTGGCTTCATGCTGGGCAAATTCCGCCGGGAAGTAATAGCCGAGTTCTTTGGGTGTTTGTAAATTGCTCATTATTCGCCGTCGATGAAACGTTGCGTAATGGGTTGATAGGAGTCGATGCGTCGGTCTCTCAGGAAAGGCCAATGCGTACGGTAATTGTCCGTTTTATTCAGATCCAATTCTTCTACATGTACTTCTTCATTGTCATGAGATGCTTTGTACAACAGTGATCCGAATGGATTGCTGATGAAAGATCCGCCCCAAAATTTCATGGCACCGTCTTGCTCAAAACCTACACGATTCACACTCACCACATGCAAGCCGTTAGCTACGGCATGGCCGCGTTGAATCGTCTGCCAAGCATTGTACTGTTCGGTATTGGTGGCTTCATCTTGCGAAGTGGCCCAGCCAATGGCAGTTGGATAAAACAAAATTTCGGCACCCATTAAACTGGTAATACGGGCTGCTTCCGGATACCACTGATCCCAACAGATCAGCACGCCGATGGTGGCAAATTTGGTTTTAAAAACTTTATATCCTAAGTCACCAGGGGTGAAATAGAATTTTTCGTAATAAGCCGGATCATCCGGGATATGCATTTTGCGGTATTTGCCCAAGTAAGTACCGTCGGCATCTAAAACAGCGGTGGTATTGTGGTATAAACCCTTGGTGCGCTTTTCAAATAGCGAAGCAATGATCACCACACCTAGCTCTTTGGCCACTGCGCTCAATGCATCGGTTGAGGGACCAGGAATGGTTTCGGCCAAAGAAAAATTATCGTAATTCTCTTCATCACAGAAATACAAGGAAGTGAACAATTCCTGCAGACAAACGATTTGCGCCCCTTCGGCTGCTGCCTCACGGGTTTTCATGATTGCCTTTTGGAGATTTTCTTCTTTGCTTGCGGTGCAGCTCATCTGCACTATTCCAACTTTTACTTTAGCCATTGATTAATTCTGAAGTGCAAAATTAAGGAATAATTCAGTGAAATCATTAGATAGTTAAAGACGGATAGAACTTGCAGGGACTTGAATATATCATCGGGAGTGTAACAATTTTGCTTTGATAGAATATGAGTTCCAAGTATTTAATTTAATGTTTTAACTTTATTATTAAGTATAATCAATAATCATATTCATATGAGAAAAAACATTACAGGCCTGATACTGGCATCTATTTGCTTCCTTACAAGTGTTCAAGCACAAAATAAAAGGAACATGAAACCTGAAGATGTGTATCGTGTTAAAAATATTAGTAATGCTCGCTTATCCCCGGATGGGAATTGGGTTTTATACAGCCTATCTACCGTTGATTCACTGAAAGATAGATACAACTCTAAACTATTCATGGTGAGTATAGATGGTAAGGAAACCGTACAATTAACGGAGCAAACCCGCAATCCATCATCACCCGCCTGGAGTCCGGATGGGAAGTATATTTCTTTTATGGCTGCCAGTAAGAATGAGGATGGCGGTTCGCAATTGTACCTAATGGATACCCGCGGCGGCGAACCGATTCAGCTTACAGATATTAAAGGAGACATAGGTGCCTACAAATGGTTTAGGGACGGCTCTAAAATTGTTTTTCAGATTAGCGAAAGCAGTACTGCTAACTCAACCAAAACCAATATCCGTAAACCGTATGAAATAGATCGTTATAATTTCAAAAATGATGGTGAAGGTTACCTCGATAACAGAAAGACCCACCTTTATTTATTTGATCTGAAATCAAAGAAATTAGATACCCTGACCAGAGGAAATCACAATGAAACTGACTTTAACATTAGTAATGATGGCCGTCTATTAGCCTTTGTGAGCAATGTGTCACCCAATCCGGATCTCAACTCCAATTCGGATGTTTTCATCCTTAATCTACTGGAAAAATCATTGCCAGAGAAAATAACCAGTTACAAGGGAGCCGACCGAGCACCACAGTTTAGCCCAAATAATGAGCACCTGGCTTATTTAAGATCGAGTAGTGAAGATAATTTCAACATGTATGACCAGTCGCACTTGATGATTTATCATATTGCGAGTAAAACTCATCAAAGACTGGGATCTGAAATAGACCTGAGTATGGGCAGCATCACCTGGTCTAACGATAGTAAATTCATCTACACTCCTGTTGAAAATGACCGTCAACAAAATGTACTGCAATTAGACATCAAAGGAAAGTCTTATAAATGGATGACGCAGGCAAAAGGCGTGTTTGATGGCTTAAATTCTAACAGTTCCGGTGAAATGATCGCTACATACAGTGATTCCAATACACCGGCTGAAATTTATCGATGGAATGGTAAACAATTTAATCGCTTAACTCGATTAAGTGATGATTTTCTGGCTCCCATAAAAACTGCTTTTGTAACCGGTTTTGAAGCAAAGGCGGATGATGGAAATTCGGTTTCCGGAATTCTCTATTTACCTGATAGTACTTCAAGGAACCTTCCTCTGGTTGTTTTTCTTCACGGAGGACCGGTTTCGCAAGATGAGTTTTCATTTGATATGAGCAGACAAGTGCTGACCGGTGCAGGCTTTGCTGTTGCAGCCGTAAATTATAGAGGCAGTACCGGCAGAGGCGGCAACTACACGAAAACAATTTATGCAGATTGGGGCAATAAAGAAGTCAAAGATGTGATAGCCGCCACCAATCACCTCATCGAAAAAGGCTATGCCGATGCCAATAAATTGGGCATTGGTGGCTGGAGTTATGGTGGTTTACTCACCAATTATACCATTGCCACCGATCAGCGTTTTAAGGCAGCAGTAAGCGGTGCAGGCAGTTCCTTGCAATTATCGCTTTATGGATCGGATCAATATGTGAAACAATACGAAAATGAATTGGGTAAACCTTGGAAAAATTTAAATAAATGGCTGGAGGTTTCTTATCCCTTCTTCAAAGTGGAAGAAATCAAGACTCCAACTTTATTCATGGCCAGCCAGCTCGACTTTAATGTTCCGGTCATTGGAGCAGAACAAATGTACCAAGCATTCAAATCGGTTGGTATTCCTACGGGCTTAATTATCTATCCAAATCAGCATCATGGATTGAGAGTGCCAAGTTATATCGTTCATCGTTTCCAAAAACACATTGAATGGTATCAGCAATACCTTAAGTAAGCATCAAACCTCAGACATATACAGAAACAAGAAAGCCCCAGCAGTGTTGGGGCTTTCTTATTGAATTAAATGACACTAAACTAAGTCCTCAGTCAATACACCGGCAGCACTTCGCTTTAATTGTTCCTCATCTAATTGATGATCCTGTAGCTTACCTTGAATGAAATCATCATAGGCATTTAAATAGGTATCATGCACAAATACAAATCTCCAATCATTAATATCATTTAAATTTTAAATAAATTTATGAGCATAACAAGAAAAATTAGTTTAGACAAACAATCATGATAGCAGACAGACCCTTTATCGCAAACAACATAATTCAATCAGTTCAAACATTTAATCAGCTGATACAAGAACTGGATGCTGATGAATTTGAACGATCGGTGCATGGCAAGTGGTCGGCCGGACAGGATTTGGCTCACCTCATAAAAACTCTTAAAATCATCGGCTTGGCATTTATACTTCCTAAATTTTTATTGAAATTTTTATTTGGGAAAGCAAACAGACCAAGCAGAAGTCCTGAGGAACTCTATGAAAAGTATAAAGGAAGTTTGGCTCAGGGCGGTAAAGCCCCGGCAGCATTTATTCCTAAGAAAGTGAGATATGCGCAAGCCGATGGGTTGCTTCAACAGCATGAATACTACGGCAATCAATTAATTAAAAGATTGAACAAAATTTCTGAAGAAGACCTCGATACTTATTTACTGCCTCATCCATTGATCGGGAAGATCACCATGAGAGAAATGCTTTGCTTTGTATTTGTACATACCAATCACCACTACCGCAATTTGAAACAGAAATTGGGTTGATCCATCTGTTAAAATGTAGCGTTTTGGGTGAAATGTGAGTGGACAGGTATCTTCTTACTTGTCGTTTAAACCCATCCCAAAACCGAACAAAGCTGCAACAATGGCCAAATGAATAATTAAAACGGCTTTTTGCCAATTGGGTCTTTGATCCCATTTTTGTTCTGCATCAAATGGATCGAAAGCAAGTCCAATACCGAAAGAGGATGCTGCTTGCATGTAATCTTTAGTGAAAAAGACTTGGAATAATCCAACAAGAAGAAATCCAATGTATAAAAATCTGCTAAATGGGCTTTTCATCAATATTACGTTTAGATATTTGACATTAAAAAAAGGTCCCGCTCAATGCGAGACCTTTTTTAAGTTATTTGGTTAGTTTTGAAAACTCCTGCGTTAACTTTTCAAACTCGTCTTCTAACACCTCAATAGCACCTACTTTAGAGGGAGAGAATGGTTCTAAAGCAAAGCAAAGTGCAAGATAAACATCGCTCAACCTTCTTCTGTATTTAAACTCATCAAAGAAGACGGTTTTTCTATTAGTTTCAATAATTTCTTTTCTAAAGCTAACTAAAGCACTTAGTTTCTTTTGCTGAGCGCTTGTCTTTTTAGATAAGTTATTTAGGTTGGCAATTGCTGCATCCAGGTCATTAACTAATACAGCTAATTTTTCATGAAGACTGTATAAGCGCATGGTTTGTTCGTGCAACAAACTCATGTTTTCGGCAGTAAATCCTTTTTCAACGTTTGGCTCAATGGCAAATGTCTGCTCTACTGTTTTGTCTCCAAGGCTTAATACCGCTTTGTACTTACCAACTTTTACTTTTGGCCCAATGACTGAAGAAAACAAGACAGACGAACCGGCAGTAAATCCGCCGACGGCTACTTTGCAAGGATTTTGATCAAGTCCCCAATAAACTTTATTTAAGCCCTTGTTGGCTGTTGCATTGACATCTTTTACCTTATTATTTTGTTCGTCGTAAATGATGATTTTTACCGACTGATCGGATCTTTGTTTCAAGTAATATTCAAAGGTTGGCAGATTCGCTTTGTTACCTGCCGTCCAACCGGCCAAATTGCCATCATCAGATGGAGTTTGCGGGGCAAAATCGTATTTAAAATTATTAACCGGATAAAAAATAACTTCCTTATTCAAATCAGATTTCACCAGTTTACGAAGGGACGCAATATCATCCATCACATAGATACCTCTACCATGGGTAGCAATGGCTAAATCGCCGGTATGCGGTACCACTTTAATATCTCTAACCAAAGCATACCAAGGTACATTCTGATACTTGCTTCTCATCCAATTTTCTCCACCATCTATGGAAAAGAATAAACCCATTTCTGTACCTAAGAACAACAGTTGCTCTTGTTCTACATCTTCCCTGATCACATGTGCAAATCCGGTAAATTCTTTTGAAACTATTCTTTTCCAAGTTTTACCAGCATCGTTGGTCATGGCAACATAGGTTTGATGATCGCCGTAAGCGTGATTATCAAAAGTGACAAATACCCGCTCTGGATTTTTTGCAGAGACCTCAATACTGGAGATCCAGGCAAACTTAGGGATGCCTGCTTCCCAAACTTTAGGGGCCAAATTAGTCCAAGTTTTACCACCATTATTGGTGTATTGCAAATAACCATCATCTGTACCTACCCAAATCACATCTTCATTTGAAGGGTCCTGCGTAATGGTAAATATGGTACAGTGATTTTCAGCACTGGTATTATCACCTGTTATACCACCGCTTTTCTCGGTATTCTGTTTTGCACGATCGTTAGTGGTTAAATCAGGTGAAATTTTAACCCAATTGGTACCTTCATCAATTGATTTGTATAAAAACTGATTACCAGTGTAAAGATTGTAGCTCTTGTTACTTCTTGTACTCTTTGCCACTACAATTGGTGTATTCCAGTTCCAGCGGTGTAATTCTTCACCCAATTTACGCTGTGGTTTAATCCCATAGCTTAAACCTGTAGAAAGGTTGATGCGATTCATTTCACCACCCTGCGATTCTGCAAATACAATGTTTGAATTGAGTGGGGAAGGTTGAACCCAAAATCCGTCACCACCGTTCAAAAATTTCCAATCCGTACTAGAAACTCCTCCAGCTGAAGAACTTGGTGCCATCCAGGAACCATTATCCTGCAAGCCTCCATACACATTGAAAATTTCATCGTTACTTACGCTTACGTGGTAGAATTGTCCAACCGGTAAATTATTTAGAAAAGCCCAGGAAATACCTTTGTTGTGGCTCACGTAAACCCCACCATCGGTACCCAAATAAAGCGTATTGGTATTTTCTGGATTGATCCAAAGAGCATGATGATCTGCATGTGGAACCACGCTTGTAGTTAACGTGTTGGACCATGAATAACCACCATCAATGGAGTACTGAAAATCAAATGCCGGGCGATAAACTCTTTTCGGATCTTTTGGATCAAATTCGAGTGTGCTGAAATAGAACGGGCGTGCCGTGATATTATCGGTACTGGCCAATTTAGTCCAGGTATTCCCTTCATCTTGCGATTGGTACAATCCGGGAACTTTTGCCTCCACAATAGCCAAAACTTCTTTCGGTTTAGCCGGGTTGATGCTCACAACAATTCTTCCTAAATCTCCTTCAGGTAGCCCCGCAGTTATTTTCTTCCAAGTTTTACCACCATCGGTAGATTTGAACAAGGCACTCGATTTACCACCTGAACTAAAGGAAAAAGGCTGGCGTCTGAACTGCCAGAAACTGGCCAATAAAACATTCGGATCCGTAGGGCTCATGGCAATATCGGCACAGCCGGTATTTTCGTCAACAAACAAAATCTTCTTCCAGGTTTTACCGGCATCGGAAGAGTGATACAAACCCCTGTGTTTACTTGAACTCCACAATGGACCTGGGGCTGATACGAAAATGTTTTTTGGATTAGTAGGATCAATGATGATCTTGCTGATATGCTCGGTGCTGTCTAAGCCAATTTTTTGCCAATTGGCACCGCCATCCGTCGATTTGTACATTCCATCGCCAATGGAAACGGAATTTCTCATATTGCTTTCGCCGGTACCCACGTAAATCGTTTTATTCGATTTGGGATCAATGGCAATTGCACCTATCGACTGACAATATTTATCAAAAATTGGAGAAAAAGTGGCACCACCGTTTAAGCTCTTCCAAATACCTCCTCCTGCGGTGCCCACATATAAATTGATCTGTTGATCAACATTCACACCAGATATGGCGGTAATCCTTCCACTCATGGTGGATGGCCCTAAATTACGGGCAGTCATCGACTGAAAAAAGGAAGAATTGATGCTGCTGGTTGACGAGTTTTGGGCTTGCAATTGCAAACCCAAACACAAGCCTGCTAACAGGCTTAAAAAATACTTTTGCATAAAATAAGTTGAATTAGCCCTTATTTACCTTCAAAAATCTTAGTATCAATTGCTGGATTGACCTCAATTTTATCAAACACTAAAATCTGACCCATTTGATCTGTTTTATGAGGTATTTTAACACCAAAAGGAATGGCTTTGTAATCTAATAATTTAGAGGTTACCTTCATTTCCTGACCTTGCTGTTTAACCGTTTTTTCTTCTTTATAAATGAGGTAAGTGTTCACATCAAAAAAATAAACGGTTTCGTTTTTGTTTTTGGTTATCATTCTGATTTTGTAGAATTCATTACCATCTTCTTCATCTTTACCTAAAAACTCTACACTCGATCCCTTTTCGGCGTAGTCTATAAACTCATCCTGAAGATCAAGTTCATCTAATTTTTGCTGCAACTCTTCTGCTGAGATCGGCTCCAAACTTGATCTGCCCCCAAAAGGATTTTGCGACCAACCTTTTAATGGCGTAGTAATATCAATAATTTTCTGACCCTGGAATTCAGCATCGATTCTATTTCCTACTCCATGAACTCCCTGTTGGGTGAAATTAATTTGGATACCCTGAATTTCGATGTGACCATCGGTTTTCAAAGATTTGATTTGTTTCCATTTGTCTTTACCGCCGATGGCATCCACGTATTTTTGGATAATCTCGTCTGCGCTTTGGGCATAACTGAACAATGACATTGCACTAAATGCAATTAGTAATAATGCTTTTGAAATAAGGGTTTTCATGATGATCGGTTTTTAATTTAGTTTAGTTTAAGACTGTTTATCAATAAAAATGTTACAAGATAATCAAGATTAACGATTGTTCCACCCATCCATTATCCCTGATTTGATGTCAGTATAACTTGTAACAAGCCAAATGATTAAAATAATTAGCCCAAGGGTTTTCCAGTGAGTTTTTACAAAGGTTTTTAAGTCGGTAATAAATTGATTCATATCCGTGATGCTTAATTTAAATTCTACATAATAAGGTTTTTCATCTGAAGCCTTTTGCAGTGCTGCATACGGAACCTGCAATACTTCCGAAATCAACTTAAGCGAATAAATACTTGGCTTCACTTTATTGTTCTCAATACGCTGAACCGTTCGAAGTGTAAGCCCACACTTTTCAGAAAGTTCTGCTTGAGTTAAACCCCGCTGAATTCTCCGATCTTTAATTTGTTCACCTAAGTTCATAAGCTAATTTCCAGTTTAAATTCCCAATTGTAAAGCGTCATTCTAGCGCCAATCATACGACACGGCGCATCAACACTCTGAAAATTAACAAATTGCAGTATTCATCGCAAAAGATTGGGAAAAAGATTGATGCATGAGCAACAAAAAAGGTGACCTGAATAGGTCACCTTTTGAGATTTATAGAAGAATAAATTATACGAGATCAAAGCGATCTAAATTCATCACTTTGTTCCAGGCAGCTACGAAGTCTTTCACAAAAGCCTCTTTGTAATCAGCAGCTGCATAAACTTCTGCTAAAGCACGTAATTGAGAGTTCGATCCGAAAATCAAATCAGCACGTGTTGCGGTCCACTTAGTCGCACCAGTTGAGCGGTCGCGACCAATGTACTCGTTGGTACCGGCAGCTTCCCAAGCGGTGCTGATATCTAACAAGTTCACGAAGAAATCATTGGTCAATGCCTCAGGATTCTTGGTGAAGACGCCATGCTGACTGCCATCGGTATTGGTATTCAATACACGCATACCACCCACTAAAGCGGTCATTTCCGGGGCGGTCAGGGTAAGCAATTGTGCTTTATCCAATAACCATTCTTCAGCATTGCGGTCGTAACCTTTTGTTGCAAAATTGCGGAAACCATCTGCTTTAGGTTCTAACACGGCGAATGAATCCACATCGGTTTGCTCCTGGCTGGCATCGGTGCGGCCCGGAGTAAATGGAACATTTACGCTGAAACCTGCTTTTTTAGCAGCAGCTTCCACACCTGCACAACCTGCTAATACGATCAGATCGGCTAAAGAGATTTTCTTTGATCCGGCATTGAATTTTTGCTGGATACTTTCCAATACCTCTAATGCTTTTTGAACAGGTTGATTTACTTCCCAATATTTTTGAGGACTCAGGCGGATACGTGCACCATTGGCACCCCCGCGTTTGTCGCTACCACGGAAGGTAGAAGCCGAAGCCCAAGCCACAGTAACCATTTGACTGATGCTCAAACCTGAGTTCAAAACCTCTGATTTCAGTGCAGCGATGTCAGCATCATTTACTAATGGATGATCTACTGCAGGAACCGGGTCTTGCCAGATCAATACTTCTGATGGTACTTCTTTACCCAAATAACGAGAAAGAGGTCCCATATCGCGGTGGGTCAGCTTAAACCATGCCTTAGCAAAAGCATCGGCAAACTCCGCCGGATTTTCATGAAAACGTTTAGAAATTTTATGATAGATCGGGTCTTCTCTCATGGCCAAATCTGCAGTCGACATCACCGGAGCATGTTTCTTGGCCGCATCGTGTGCATCTGGCACATTAACGCCAGCACCGCCTTTAGGCACCCACTGGTGTGCACCTGCAGGGCTCTTGGTCAATTCCCAATCAAATCCAAATAAAGTATCAAAGTAACTATTATCCCATTGGGTAGGAGTTGGCGTCCAGGCACCTTCCAAGCCGCTGGTAATGGTGTCGCCACCTTTACCGCTCTTATAGCTGCTCAACCAACCAAAACCTTGGTCTTCCATACGAGCACCTTCTGGTTCCGGACCCACATGTGCTGCATCGCCTGCACCGTGCATTTTCCCGAAAGTGTGACCACCTGCTACCAAGGCTACTGTTTCTTCGTCATTCATCGCCATACGGGCAAATGTTTCACGAATATCGCGTGCAGATGCCAATGGATCTGGCTTACCATTAGGACCTTGAGGGTTCACATAGATCAAGCCCATTTGCACGGCACCCAGTGGATTATCTAATTGACGATCGCCGGTATAACGCTTGTCACCCAACCATTCGGTTTCAGGTCCCCAATAAATATCTCCTTCTGGTTCGTACACATCTTCGCGACCACCGGCAAAACCAAAGGTTTCAAAGCCCATAGACTCCAAAGCCACGTTTCCGGTTAAAATCATCAAATCGGCCCAAGATAGTTTACGACCATATTTTTGCTTGATCGGCCAAAGTAAACGACGAGCCTTATCCAGGTTGCCATTGTCGGGCCAGCTGTTTAATGGCGCAAAACGCAATGTTCCGGCGCAAGCACCACCACGACCATCAGTAACACGGTAAGTACCGGCACTGTGCCAAGCCATACGAATAAAAAACGGACCATAATGACCGTAATCAGCTGGCCACCAATCTTGTGAATCGGTCATCAGTTGGGTCAAATCTTTTTTAACCGCATCTAAATCCAACGTTTTGAATTCTTTGGCATAATCAAAATCCGAACCATATGGATTCGTATTCGGAGCATTTTGATGTAAGATTTTCAGGTTTAATTGGTCTGGCCACCAGTCGGCGTTAGAAAACGCACCGGCTGTGGTGTGACGAGGAGCCGAGCCAAAACCAAAAGGGCATTTAGCTTCGTTATTTGTATTATTTTCCATAATGATATTTACGTATGAATTGAGGTACGAATTTAAGGTTTTATTCAGCTAAAACTATATGTTGAAACATCAAAATGAAGATTTTGAGAAATAAATGACAGCAAAAAGCATTAAAAGCCACCAAGGTGGCTTTTAATGCTTTCGATGAAATGGTATTGAATTTTTTTCTAGCGAAAATTGAATATCAATGGGAACAGATAAACCACCACAGCCGTCCAAATTGCATAAACCGGCAGATACACAGCGATGATATTTTCTACTTTTTCTATGCTCACCTTATTTCTTACGACCTGTACTAATTGATACGACACCAGCAGGAGATTGATGAAGATAAGCAAATTGCTGCCCAAAACGGCTAATCTATTGGGTGTGATACCGAATTCAGCGATGCGTAAGGCAATGGCAGAAAGGGCAATTCCATTGGTGATAATGGTGAGTAAAGCCAATCCGCAGAGGAAAAGCAGGTTGACTCTTCCTACGCCACTTTTGGTTGCTTCGGTGATCGAAAAAACGATCAGGGCCATTACGCCAATTAAGAGCGCATTGAAAATCATCAGGAATTCGCGATCGGTATAGGGGTTTTTAGCGGCATTGACCATCGCAGCCAAAAAGAACAGGAGCATGATGAATACCAGTGGTGTAAAAATGCGGGCAATAACCGGAGAAATCCGATTAACCAATTGCGGATTATTTTGAACTAAATAAGTCCCTACAATAGGAATGGCAGGGGCACCGAATACGATGACATACTTGGCATAAAATTCACCAATATTGATACCAATTAATTGAAATAACCCGAAAGTAATTCCTGTAAATAGTGCAGCTGAAAGTGCAAGAATAGCGCACATTACCACCAAATCGCCGTTGTAACGCAGGTAATCAATCCGTTTCTGCTTGCTTTGAAAATCATTACCGAGATAGGCATAGCCCATGATTGCCCACAAAACCAATGGCAGGTGAACACAGGCCAGGTTGAGCGTATCGCTCTTGGGATTATTCGGTAAAAAATTGATGTAAATAATGGATAAAGCAATCCAAGCGATTGGAAAAATCCATTTACGAACCTGCAATGCTTGTTTCCAAAGAAAAAAGAGGGTGAGCAGCGGGAAAATTATAAATCCGATGTTTCTTGGGAAAAAATAATCCGGATCTAAGCCCGAAAAATCCGGGATCTTGGCAATCATTCCGGCAATAAAAGTGGCTATCAGCACAAAGATCAAATGTGCTTTATTCACCAAAAGGATATCCTCTTCTTTGAAATTCAGCCTTTCGTTCCAGACCTCAGCAGCCGGGTTTCCTTTAATTTCAGGATAAAGTGAATTAAAAGATTGCTGAAATGCTTTGCGGTCTTGTCTGTACAATTTTTCAAGCTGCATGGGCTGATCTAAACAATTCTTGATTTCTTCTTTCATCAGCTCTGAAGCGCTTGTGGGTGTTTCCATAATTTCTAGTATTTAGGGTTTATTCAACCGATTGTTTAATTAATTTTTCCAGGGCATCCAGGTGTTCGGCGAAGGCTTTTTTCCCAGCCTTCGTGGCCAAATAAGATGTATTGGGTTTTTTACCAATGAATTGTTTCTTGATTTCGATATAACCCAATTTTTCGAGGGCAGCAATGTGACTGGCCAAATTACCATCCGTGATCTGCAATTGCTCCTTCAGCGTAGCAAAGTCCACAAAGTCGTTCACCAGCAGGATCGACATCATGCCCAAGCGCACCCTGCTCTCAAACGCCTTATTTAAATCACCGATGAAAATTTTCACTTTTCGTATTTGATATAAATAACAATCCCGTAAATAATGTGCAAGAAGCCAAAGCCGAAGGCCCACAACAAGAGGCCATAATCGATGAAAATTGCTGCCACCAAACCGGTAATCACTTCTAAAATGCCCAGGTACCTGATATCATCAATGGTGTACTTACTGGCATTTAAAAGTGCCAGTCCGTAAAAAATTAAGGTGGCTGGAGCGAGCTGAGCCAGCTGGCCATGATAAACAAGAATCATACAGTAGATTCCCCCAGCAAGCAATGGAATCCCCATATTGATCAACAAGCGACGTGCAGTGATATCCCAAATTGGCAAGCCCAACTTTTTGGCTTTTCTGATGGCCAGCATACTGCCTGCCAGTAGCGAGAGTGCCAAAACCAGGGCCATATCTGCAAACAGAAAGCTCAGGTTTTCAAGATGAAGCTGACCGCCTTCTTTCATTAATAAATGATAATAGCCGGTGGCGGTTAAAGGGATATCCAGGTAATTATAAGCCAACAGAATACCGATGATGGCAAAGGTGCCAATGACCAAGCCGGCCAGTCCGCTCAGAGATAGAAAGCGGGAGGAACGCTCCATCAGGTTACGTATCTCCTTCAATTCTGCTAATTGCTCTTGTTGATTACTCATATTTAAAAGTACTTTGAATTACAAAGTTAATAAATAAAACCATAATTCCAATTTCTATATGCTTAGTACATTTTTATTGAGTTGGGGATTTAACTAGACTTTGAATTTGTTTGTCGAATCAAAAAAAGCTCATCCATAGAATTAACTGCCATATCTTAGAAAATGTATTACTGTTCTTTGCAATCCAACATCACAGCATCATACATTTCTTTGGTGATTTGTTTTTTACTCATATCAAAGGCCATGCCTTTTAGACTCTCCAATAAGCCACTCCCAAAAATATCATTTAATCTATCGTCAAATAAACATTCATTCATTTGCCCAATTTTACTGTTTTTACAGCCAAAGTCATATGGAAAATCCTTCTTTTCACAATCGTGCCATCTGAAACCCTTCATTCTATCTGCAGGCGTAATGGCATCGTATTTGGTATATTGTTTTACAACCACTGTTGTTTTTCCACCAGAGCCTGATTTAGTTGTACTGCTGGGCTTAACGCTTGATTCATATACATCCGATGCACCGGCATCTCTTACACAACGGACATATAAGCCAACATACGTATCGGAATTGCTATATGAATCACTATGGTAGGTTCTGTCATAAAAAATTGCAGTTGTACGGTAACTTAATTGATAGCAATACACAAGATGCTCGTCTGGATAAGTTCTTAAAGACGTGTTTGGTGCACTGTTCTTTTGACCAAAGATTTTGCCATATTCCCACCAATATGACTTTTCTCCTATTCCTCGAAACCAATTTTCATTGTTACTGCCATAACGCTGCCCGAGCATAGCGCCTCCTGCTAGTGCTGAAAAACCGGTGCTATTATTTCCATTCCCGGAGTGTACAACTACCGGAGTCATTATTTTTATCCTTCTTGTATCCTGACATGTGTGACATGCTACTTTACTACGATATTCATTATTCCAATTCTTACAATTTGGGCAAACTTTAGAATCAGGTCCACCAGTTTTATAAGTGCTATATCCGCTGTTACTTTTCAATTTAGTGCCTGCAACTTTATATCCTCCTAAATAATTTATCAGTATAGACCATTCATTATTTGTGGGCACATGCCAGCCCACCGGCGCTAAGCCTCGGGGATCGTTTACCGCAAACCAATTGTACAGTTTACCGTATTTTACTCCGTTAGCAACAGAATAACCATAGTAACACCATGCAGGTTGTTTATCTTCAATGGCTTTTTGCCATTCTTCATTCGTTTTTGCTTCGGGAATGGGGTCTCCATTACGAAATCTATCCACATTTAAATTTTGGGCCATCCAAATCTGGCTGCCAATTTTTACTTGTTTAAATGTTTGACTTAAGCCTATAAAAGGCAGTAAAATAGAGATAAAAACTGCGACTAAAATTGAATGTGATTTTCTCATTGTTGACTAATCTACAAAATGGTGTGCTAGACCTTTTATCAAATTTATAGTTTTTATAAATAACTCAAACATGCAGATGATTAAAAGGAACCGGGAAGTTGCTCAGAAAAAAACCACTTACAGAAACTGTAAGTGGTTAATGATCAAACAGTAGTTTAATGCGATAGATGCAACTATAATGCGATGATTGAGTATGTGACAATTAGGAAATTGAAGGGTTGAACTTCGTGTCAAATTGCAGGAAGTAGTGTTTTGATTTACTTGTTCTCCTCCATAATTCTTTTCAATTCTTCCGGTATCTCCATACTTTTAATTGGAGGCACATTGGCTCCGCCGGTATTTCCAACCGGAATTTCACCAACAAACGATTTTACACCTCCAACAAGTAAACGAGGGATTTGTCCAACGATCTCTTTAAGATCTTTAATCTTGATACCAAATAACAACATTTTCCAATGAACCAGCGTGTGATGATACGGATAGGGTTGGCCAAGGATATGGGCACGCTCAAGATGATACCAGCTTGTACTAAAATCATTATTTGAAAAACATTTACCAGCAATTTCTAACTCCCTACGGAAGAAGGGCTTTAATTTCTGGGGCATTGTTGTATGTATTTTCATATCTACCTTTAGAGAATTTTAAAAAGTTAT
>CANHCS010000026.1 GCA_947459195.1 Sphingobacteriaceae bacterium | reverse complement strand
TACTTCATGAAGCTTGGGCTTCTTGGTTTATTTCTGTTCGCTACTTTGTTAGCAACAGCACAAACCGGAAGTATCAGCGGACGTGTTGTGGATGAGTCTAAACAAGCTCTTCCAGGTGCCTCTGTTTCTATTAAGGGGACAAACAAAAACACTTCTACTGATGCAAACGGTAATTTTAAATTAAGTGGTGTCAACAACGGATCAGCTATTTTGGTGGTTCGATTTGTGGGATACCAGAATATTGAGAGAACTGTAAATGTATCTGGCGATGTCCGGGTAGATTTCAGCATGCAACCAACCGCCGAAAGTTTAGGCGAAGTGGTGGTGATAGGTTACGGTACTCAGAAAAAGTCTGACTTAACAGGTAGTGTGACCAATGTAAGTTCAAAAGACTTTGTTACGGGCCAATTAACTACACCAGAGCAATTAATTGCCGGTAAAGTTGCGGGTGTGCAAATCACCTCAAACGGTGGTGCTCCTGGTTCAGGTAGTACAATCCGTATCAGAGGTGGTGCTTCATTAAACGCAAGTAATAACCCACTGATCGTTATTGACAACGTGCCTTTGGCTGAAAGTGGTGTAGCTGGAGCGGCCAACGCACTGGCTTTGATTAACCCAAATGATATTGAATCATTCAACATCTTGAAAGATGCCTCTGCAACTGCAATTTACGGTTCAAGAGCATCAAACGGGGTAATCTTAATTACCACCAAAAAAGGAAAAGGTGGAAAACCGACTTTCAACTTCAGTACACAAACTAGTATTGCACAAAACGTAAACACGGTAGATGTGTTAAATGGTGATCAAATCCGTGAGATTGTGAACACACTTGGTAACAATGCCCAGAAAGCTTTATTAGGAACTGAAAATACTAACTGGCAAGACGAAATTTATACTACTGCACTTACTTCAGATAATAACCTGAGTGTTTCTGGTGCGTATAAAAATATGCCTTACCGTATTTCTTACGGTTACTTAAATCAGGATGGAACTTTAAGAACTGGCAACCTACAACGTAACTCTTTGAGTTTAAACTTAAGCCCTACTTTTTTTAGAGATCTTTTAAGTGTTAACTTGAACCTGAGAGGATCGATCAACAAAAGTAGATTTGCAGATCAGGGTGCTATTGGTGCAGCGGTTAACTTTAACCCTACTAAACCAGTACGCAGCGGTGGTGCAGACTTTGGTGGATTTTACGAGTGGCCTGACCCAGCTTCAACTACCGGACTTGCTGCTTTAGCAACCAGAAACCCGCTTGCGCTCTTAGAATTAAGAGAAGATGTGGGTACCGCTAAGAGAAGCATTGGTAACTTAGAGTTAGATTTCAAAATGCCTTTCTTGAAAGAATTACGTGCTCACGCCAACTTGGGTTATGATATTTCTCAAGGTAGCGGAACTGTGATTATCCCTGAAAACGCTGCAAGCTCTTTCAAACGTTTCAATGGAAAAAGCGGGGTAAATAACCAATATGACCAAGAACGTACTGACTTATTGATGGAATACTACTTAGCTTATGCTAAAGACTTACCTTCTATCGATAGCCGTATCGATGTGGTGGCCGGTTATTCTTTCCAGGATTTTAAAACAACCAATTTCAACTTCCCTGACAGAACTTTCGACGGAACGGTTGTAAATGAGCCTAATTTCCCTTTTGATATTCCTCAAAATAGATTGGAGTCTTTCTATGGTCGTTTAAATTATGCTTACAAAGGCCGTTATTTGTTAACAGCTACTTTACGTAGAGACGGTTCTTCTCGTTTTAGCGAGGCTAACCGCTATGCTACCTTCCCTTCAGCAGCTCTTGCTTGGAAAATTTCTGACGAGTCATTCTTGAAAAATTCTAAAGTGGTTTCTGACTTGAAACTACGTTTAGGTTATGGTGTTACTGGTCAACAAGAAGGTATTGGTAACTATGATTACCTGTCATACTTTAACTTAAGCTCTAACCAGAGTATGTATCAGTTTGGTGGAACCTTCTACAACATGTTCTCACCAGGTGGTTACTATGGCGCTCGTAAATGGGAACAAACTGCTACTTACAACGCAGCATTAGATTATGGTTTCTTCAATAACCGCATTACTGGTACCATTGATTTTTACCTGAAAAAAACTTCCGATCTATTAAACTTAGTGGGCCAACCTGCGGGTGCCAACTTCTCTAACCAAGTAGTTGCTAACGTGGGTGACATGGAGATTAAGGGTATGGAATTCAACTTAAATGCTCAGGCAATCCGTAGCACCAATTTCACTTGGGACTTAGGCTTCAACGCTACCATTAACCAAAACACCATCACTAACCTAACTTTGGCACCAGATCCAAATAATCCTGGAAATCGTTTCGGCGGTATCTCTGGTGGAGTTGGTAATACCATCATGATCAATTCGGTTGGTTTCAACAGAGGTGCATTCTTCGTGTTCCAACAAGTATATGATGCTGCTGGCAAGCCAATTGAAGGTTTAATGGTAGACAGAAACCAAGATGGTGTGATCAACGAGAAAGACATGTATCAGTACAAAGGTGCTGATCCACGTGCCTTCTTAGGTTTAACCAGTAATTTTACTTACAAAAAATGGACTGCCGGTTTCATCATGAGAGCCAGTATTGGCAACTACATGTATAACAACGTGTACAGCAGCATGGGAACTTTCAGAGCTATTTCAAGCTTGTCTAATTACTTAGGTAATGCCTCCGTAAATTACTTGGAAACTCAGTTTTCGGGCAATGATGTGAACCAGTTGATGAGTGACTATTACGTACAAAATGCTTCATTCTTAAGAATGGACAACATCAACTTAGGTTACAATGTAGGTAAAGTTTTAGGCGGCAAAGCTAACTTGAGAGTAAATGCGAACGTTCAGAACGTATTTACCATTACCAAATACAAAGGATTGGATCCAGAAATTAATGGCGGTATCGACAATAATTTCTATCCAAGACCACGTGTGGTGGCTTTCGGATTGAATCTTGATTTTTAATCACTTGATTTAAATGAAATTAGATATGAAAAAGAATTTTTTAAAAATTGTAACAGTTACACTCAGCTTAAGTTTAGCTTTAGTTTCGTGTAGTGATAAATTAAACTTGGCTCCTGTCAACGATATTACGGCAGCCCAAGTTTACAGCAGCCCAGAAGGGTACAAACAAGCTTTTGCCAAGGTATATGGTAGTTTTGCAACTACCGGTAACCAAGGTGCAGGCAGCGGAGATATTCAAGGTATAGATCCTGGTTTCTCAGACTTTTTACGTTTATTCTGGAAAGCCCAGGAACTATCAACCGATGAGGCGGTAGTAGGCTGGGGTGATGCAGGTTTGCCTGATTTCCATAAGATGAACTGGTCTGCTAATAACCCTTTTATCAAAGGTTTATATTACCGTTCATTCTATCAGATTACTCTTGCAAACGACTTCATTAGAGAATCAAGTGATTCAAAATTAGCTTCAAGAGGGATCTCTGGTACTGATGCCGACGAAATTCGTAAATACCGGGCTGAAGCCAGATTCTTAAGAGCCTTCCAATACTGGGCCTTGATGGATTTATTTGGCAGACCTGCCTTTGTGACCGATGCGGAGGCAATGGGCTCAAGCCTACCAAAGCAAATCTCCAGAACTGATTTGTTTAATTATGTAGTTACGGAATTAAAAGCCGTTGAAACCTTATTGGCTGATCCTAAAACCAATGAGTATGGTAGAGCTGACAAAGCCGCAGCATGGGCTTTATTAGCCAGAGTATACCTGAATTCAAGAGTTTACACTGGTACCGAGAGAAATACCGAAGCCATTGAGTATGCTAAAAAAGTAATCACTCAGGGTGGATATAGCCTGCTTGCTGACTATACTAAGCTAATGCGTGCAGATAACCATGTGGGTAACACTGAGGCCATCTTCACCATTAACTACGATGGTTTAAAAACCCAAAACTGGGGAGGTGTAACTTTCCTAACGCATGCAGCAGTGGGAGGAAACATGAGTGCAGCCGAATTCGGTATTAATAGTGGATGGGGTGGTTTACGCACCACCAAGGGCTTAGTAAATCTTTTCCCTTCCAATCTATCAGCTGATAAACGTGCACAGTTCCACACCAGTGGTCAAAGCTTAGAGATCGGCGAAATCGGTAAATTTACCGATGGCTATGCGATCACTAAATACAGAAACGTTAAAAGAGACGGAATTCCGGTAACCATCAACAATGTGCTTTACCCAATGGGAGCACCTGGTTCTGATGCAAGTGGTAATCATGTGGATATTGACTTCCCATTATTCCGTTTGGCTGAAATGTATTTAATTTTTGCTGAAGCCGTTGTTCGTGGTGGAACTGGAGGTACTTTAGCCGAAGCAACTACTTTCATTAATAACTTGAGAACCCGTGCCCAGGCAGCAAGCATCAACTCAACTGATTTGACCTTGAATTTCATTTTAGCAGAACGTGGTCGCGAATTGTATTGGGAAGGACACAGAAGAACGGATCTGGTTCGTTTTGACCGTTTCACTACTGCTACTTATCTATGGCCTTGGAAAGGTAATGTAAAAGATGGTGCAGCTGTGGAAAGCTGGAGAAATGTATATCCAATCCCAACTGATGACATCACAGCTAACCCTAATTTGACTCAGAACCCTAATTATTAATGTTAAAATCACCGGAGAGGCCCTCCTCTCCGGTATAAAAAGATAATTAAAATGAAAACACTATTAAACAAAATGCTCGTTCTGATGCTCTCCAGTTTAGTACTATGGGGATGTAAGAAAGACGAGACCATGACCAAGGTGGGCAATGGAACCGGGGGTAACATTACCGCCTCTGCTACCACCGTTGTGCTCAATAAAGCAACCATTACTAACTCTGTATTGGCTATCTATTTTACTAGGCCTGATTTTGGCTACAATGCAGCGGTAACCAATACCTTGCAAATTGGTAGAAACGGTACTAATTTCGTGGGTGCGAAAGAATATGTAATTGACCCGGGAAGTAGTTCTAAATTATTTACCGGTATGGAGTTGAACTCATTATTGCTCTCCATGGACTTACCTACTGGTACATCTTCACTTGTAAATGTAAGAATCAAATCATCAGTATCAACTAATGTTGAGCCAGTTTATACCAACGTGCTTAATTTAAATGTTACTCCATTTGCCTTGACTGAATATCTGTATATGCCAGGTGCGCACCAAGGATGGAATGCTAGCAATCCTGATAGTTTGATCTCAGAAACGGGTAACGGTATTTTTAGAGGAATTATCCAGTTTACCAGCTCACTTTCTCAGTTTAAATTATTGAGGAATAAGGCATGGGGTCCGCCAGAGTTTGGTAGAGCTTCTGGTCAGGGCGACACTGCGCCTTCTACCGGCATCCTTGTTGGAGGTCAGAACTTAGTAGGACCAGTAACTGCAGCTCCATACACTACCGATAACTTTGAAGTGGTTGCTAACATGAATACCAATACCATCGCTTATACCCTAAATTCTTGGGGACTGATTGGCAGTGCAACTCCAGGTGGTTGGAGCGATGACACGGTGATGAAATACAATAACACTACTAAAACATGGAGTGTTAGGGTAACCCTTACTAATGGCATGATTAAATTTAGAAGAAATCATGACTGGGCAGTGAATTTAGGTGGCTCCGGTGGTAACTTGAGCCAAGGTGGATCGGATATCGCTGTTACTGCTGGTACTTACACCATCACTTTGAATACTGCAACTAACAAATACACCATTAATCCTTAATTGGTATAAATTGTTTGGTTTAAAAACCGCTCCGATTATTCCGGAGCGGTTTTTTTATGTATTAAGCCTGAGAAGAAATAAAACTTCTTATGCTCAGAACTTCCACAAAAATCTATAGATGATGCTTAGAGCTCTGAGTTATACATATTAATTTATCATAAGGACGCATCATCAACTCAAGCTATCTAATAAGCTTATATAATGACATATCAATTGAGAGACTTATTTGTGAATACTGAACAGAACTTATGTTTAAATACTCCGAACGTAAAACTTCTTCTGGCACCTAACCGTTTAAGTATTATACAAAAAAGCCCTGACAGCTTTTGTACAACTATCAGAGCTTTTTTTATAGAAATGAATCTCTACTAATTCAAATTAATGCTGGTATAAATATGATATTCACCGGGTTGTAGGGTTTTAGTATAATTTCCACTCACGTTATGGGTTTGACCAGGATTCATGTAATCATGCCAAACTCCATTTGAAGGGAATATAACATTTGCCGCACTTGCAGTAACGTCAAAGTTCCCAACTACCACCACATCCACACCCGAGCTGTTTAAGATCACATGTTTAACCATACCACTGAAGCTGGTGCTGAAATTAGTGGTTTCGAATGCAGCATTGGAAACCTTCAATTTGATCATCTTTGCAATCGCATCGTACAAGGCTTTTCTTTCCGCCACCTCCGTATAGTTCCAACGTACCGGCTTCTCCCCTGTTCTTCCGTTAAAATCGATGTTCACTTCGTATCCCAACTCACCAAACTGCCACAACATTTTTGGGCCAGGAATAGCGAATAAAAAGGCAGCAGCCATTTCTTTACGTTTAAGCGCTGTATTAAGCTGCTTGATGTTGTAAGAACCAAAAACGTTGCCCGATTGCAGCATTCTGTACATCATTCGCTCCTCATCATGGCTTTCCATGTAGGTAATCAGTTTGTCTTGATGTGCTGAAGTAAAACCATGGGTGCCAGATAAAGCCCTGTTAAAATTGGCCGTAAAGCCCTTAGCTGCCTCAGAGTAAGCATGATTCAGGTTATTCCACAACATCATTCCCTGCTCAGCTAAGATTTTTTCTTCATCATCATCTGCAAAATGTTCTAAAATCACATAGAAATTAGGGTCAATCGCTTTCATGAAATCATTGTACTCTCTCCAGATGGCAATTCTTTGGTCATCCTTTCTTCCCCAAACACCCACGTCGGTAGTCAAGTTTTGAGTAAAGCCCTTCGATAAGTCGAAGCGGAAGCCATCTACCTTGTATTCTTGCATCCAGAATTTCATCACATTTTTAGCGAAATACTTAGTATGCGGACTCAGGTGATTAAAATCATATCCCACGCTGAAAGGATGCATGTCGCGGGTATTGAACCATGGATTATTAGCAGCTGGTGTATTCGCAGCGCTGTTAAAGTACATTTGCACCATGGGTGCTTGTCCAAAGGAATGGTTTAAAACAAGATCCAAGATCACTGCAATGCCTTGTTTATGACATTCATCAATAAAATTTTGGAGTGCTTGCTTGGTGCCATAATACTTATCTGCAGCAAAATAAAAAGATGGATTGTAACCCCAGCTGCTATTGCCCTCAAATTCATTCACCGGCATCAGTTGGATGGCATTAATGCCCAATTGCTTGAGATAGG
This sequence comes from Sphingobacteriaceae bacterium, assembly GCA_947459195.1. Lineage (GTDB taxonomy): Bacteria > Bacteroidota > Bacteroidia > Sphingobacteriales > Sphingobacteriaceae > JAIPAN01. The sequence continues at coordinate 18,779 of CANHCS010000026.1, read as the reverse complement.
GTAACCTAGCTAAGGTAGCCGCATAACTTCGCTCGGTCACAAAATCGCGAATGTGCAATTCATAGATCACCAGATCAGTTTTCTTAGGTCTGTTAAAATTACTTATCTGCCAGTTATACGAACTCATAACTGGTTGGAATACACTGACAATTCCGGTTGTTTTGCCAGTAGGATAGGCTTTTAAATTAGGATAAATACTTGGTAAGATAAATCGATCATTATTGGGATCCAATACTTTTTCGGTATAAGGATCTGCAAGCCGCAATTGCCCATCAATTAAGTATTGGTAGGCATACTCAGTTTGTGGGTTCAGGTTATCTATTTGAATCCACCAGCGATTACCGTCTGGCGTACGTTTCATTGCGAAGGCATTACTCAATTGCCAATTGTTGAAATCGCCAATTAAATAAACCGAACTTTTGTTAGGAGCTGTCAGATTAAAAATTGCAGTGCTACCGTTGTTGATGATATTGACGCCATCTTTTGTAGCTGCAGCGGGCAATGCTTCTATCACCGGAGTTCCTTGGATGATGAACTGAAGCACTTGTTCAGCTGTATTCCCTCCTTCTGTTGCCGTCACTTTTATTCGCTGAACGCCATTCGTAGTAATATTAGCTGTTCCGGTGATACTGGTCGCAGCTGAAGCAGTTGCGAAAGACTGATCGTTGAGGCTCAAGGTCAAATTTGCCGCCCGACTGCTCACCGCTCTTATTTGCAATTGCCCGCCAACTGATTGAACATTGATGACCGGTTTGGGTGAAAATGTAGGTTCAGACTCGGGTGAAGTGAACTTTACTTGAAGGGTATTCGATTCGTAAATTGGAGTGTAAATATCGGAACCATCCGCATTTCGTCCCACAATGGATCCGTCGGCATTTCTAAAAACTACCGCTATTTGTAATATCTTTTCATTGTTGGGAACGCCAAAGAAACTTCTTGGACTGAGGGTGAACTGGTACTTATTTCCACCTATTGCAGTCATTTTAACCGTTGAACTCGGCAAATTAAAGCTTTCAAATTTCACATATTTCCAATTGGTTGGACTTGTGCTCAAGTCGGTAATAACTCCAATGTGCATATACACATCCCCCGAAAAACCAGACAGGGCGCCATTGCCCTTGGAGGCATCGAAAGTGATAGTGACAGGTTGATTATCGCTAGGAAAGCTCGGATTAACGGTGATCAGTCCTGTTTCTGTAAGATTTACTGGGGGTGGAGGCGTTTGACCATCATCAGTTCCGTTAGGAGATTTTTTGCAGGAAACGGCTACTAATAGCAGCAAGCATTGCAGAAAAATTAAACTCTTTTTCATCTTATTAATTTTTAAACTTGATATCCTTATTATCCTGAACGTACAACACTGAAACAGCACCCATGATCATGAAAATACCGGCCAGTACAATCGCATAAATTGCCTCTCCATTGTAAAAATTCTTCACAATGGTACCTCCAAAAATTCCGTTCACAATTTGAGGGAAGGTGATAAAGAAATTGAAAATCCCCATATAAACGCCCATTTTTCGGGCTGGAATCGAACTTGATAAAATTGCATAAGGCATCGCCAAAATACTTCCCCAGGCTAAACCAATTCCTACCATGGATAAGATGAGCATATTAGGATCTTGGATAAAGTAAATGGATAATAAACCGGCTCCACCACATATCAAAGAAAATGCATGTGCAAACTTACGACTAGTAGCTCTTGCTAAGGCAGGTAATACCAAAGCGTAAAGCGCCGATACACCATTATACACACCAAACAAAATCCCCACCCAATTGCCCGCATTTGCAAAATTTTCTGAGGAGGTATCACCAGGTGTAACATGATAAATATGCTGTGCTACTGCCGGAGTGGTGAACACCCACATCGAAAACAAGGCAAACCAGGAGAAGAACTGCACCAAACCCAGTTGTTTCATGGTTTTGGGCATTTGAGAAAAATCTGAAAATATAGCGAGGATACCCTTCTCTTCTTCTTTGGGCTCATCGGCATGGAATTTTTCGTATTCCTCCGGACTGTATTCCTTGGTGCTGATTACCGTCCAAATGATGGTTCCAGCCAAAATAGCGGCTCCTACATAGAAAGAGTAGACCACATTATCGGGCACATGACCAGGTTCGGCCATTTTAGAAACACCAAAATATTCTGCAAAAACATAGGGCAACCAGGAACCAATTACCGCTCCAATACCAATTAAAAAGGTCTGAACTGAAAAACCTAAACTTCGCTGGGTATCGGGTAAATTGTCTGCTACCAATGCTCTAAATGGCTCCATCGCCACGTTAAATGAAGCATCCATGATCATCAGTAAACCTGCACCAATCAAAATAGGGGGCAAAAAATTAGCCAATAGCGCAGAATTGGGCATCAAAACCAAAGCAAATGCCGATAGTAAAGCACCGGCTAAGAAATAAGGTCTCCGGCGCCCCAAAGAATTCCAAGTACGATCACTATAATAACCAATAATGGGTTGTACGATCATTCCGGTGAGCGGAGCTGCCAACCAAAACCAAGAAAGGTGTTCCACATCGGCACCATAAGTTTGTAAAATACGTGAGGCATTGCCATTTTGCAGGGCAAAGCCAAACTGAATTCCTAAAAACCCGAAACTCATGTTCCAGATTTGCCAAAAAGAAAGTTTGGGCTTCTGTATTGCGGTCATAATGGTATAATTGGTTAGGTGTGCTTGGTTATTTAATTGTTTCCTTTATCAAAATAAGATTAAAAACTCAAAATGAGTGCTTGGGATGGTAATACCTTCACTGGAATTCCTTTACTCAAATCTATATTTTGGGTCGACTTTTCTGTCATCAGATCGGTGATAGATTTAATTTGGTGTGTGCTATTTAATTTGTTGAGCAAAGACTCCGGCAGCTGAATTCGGGTATCGATCGTTTTCTTACGGTCAAAATTAGCTAGCACCAACACTCGCTGATCATCAGTGTAACGGATAAAAGCATATTGTTTTGAATTGAACGGGCTACGGTCACGTATTTCTATCAATTCCCCTTCACGAATCGCCCGATTTTGTGCCGTTACTTTAAGCAATTGATGATAAAATGCTCTCAAAGATTTTTGATCGGCACTTAGCTTTGCTCCATCAAACTTTCCCTCATTTAACCATTGTTGGTGCTGTGGATTACCCCAATAATCAAAGATGGTAGTACGATTATCCTCTCCACCAAAACCTTCTACACCTGCTCCCTGCTCTCCTACTTCCTGCCCATAATACACCATCACTGGCCCGCTGGATAATGTAGCGGTAATCACCATGGCAGGAATGGCCAGGCGTGGGTCGCCAGCAAAACCTTTGGATGCAATACGCTCTTCATCATGGTTTTCTAAAAAACGAAGCATGTGATTGGACAAACCACCGGCTTGTTCTTTTACCAAATTGCTAATCTCTTTTACATTGCCGGAAGCTTCATTTTTGATGAGTTTTTTCAATGAATCATACAGCCCCACCTTATCGTACATATAATCGAAACCACCGTAGCTAATGTATTTGGCATATTGGCTGGCATCGTATGCTTCCGCGATAAATATCAGGTTGGGATTGATTCTTTTCAATTCAGGAATTAACCAATGCCAAAATTCTACCGGCACAAACTGAGCCACATCACATCTAAAACCATCCACTCCCTTGTTCACCCAAAAACTCATGATATCTTTCATCTTGAGCCAAACCGGCGGAACGGGATCAAAATAGGCTTTGTTACCATTTTGCAAGTCCCAGCCATAATTCAACTTCATGGTTTCGTACCAATCGTCAATTCCAGGTTTTTCGGAAAAAATATTATTTCCAGTGACCTTGGCCGGGGTTTCATCAAATTTGCCATCCTTTAAAGGGTGTTTAAACTCAGGACCACCTGCATTGGTACCTTCAGGAACGATGAATGATTTTCCCGGCAGGTAATAAAAATCGTTACTTGGCAGGTAAGCTTGCGATTTATCATCCATTGCGCCCAAATCTATCACACCTGCAGGCTTAACATCTGAGTGGTAAGAACGAGCAACATGGTTTGGAATAAAGTCGATGATTACTTTTAGTCCTTGTTGATGGGTGCGTTTCACCAATTGCTCAAATTCGGCCATGCGATTGTTCACATCCACTGCTAAATCCGGGTCTACATCGTAATAATCTTTGATGGCATAAGGTGAACCAGCTTTTCCTTTGACCACATCCGGGTCATCCAGCTTAATACCAAAAGTAGTATAATCGGTCATGGTGGCATGCTCGATGATACCCGTGTACCAAACATGTGAAACCCCTAATTTTTTCAACTCAAGCAAAGCTTTTTCATTGATATCGTTGAATTTACCGACCCCATTCTCCTCCTTAGATCCATAAAATTTATTGGTGGTATTGGTGTTGGTGAAATAACGTGGCAAAAGCTGATAAACGATCAGTTTGTGATCTTTTACTGCTTCATTAATTTGATCTTGAGCAAAAGTGCTCAAGCTTGCCATTGATATACTGAATAGAAATAGGAGTTTTTTCATGTGCTATCTACTTATTGATGCTTAGCCACCACTTGGCTATTGGCTTTCAGCTCATAGTTGTGTTGATATACTTTAACGCTTAGTTCTTTTTCAGACTGGTTGATGATTTGTACGCCATCCTGACTTACTTTAACATTCAACAAAGCACCTCTAAAACCGACTTTAAAAGAAAAAGATTTCCATTTACCCGGCAGGAAAGGATTGAACGCTAATTGTCCGTCGCGAACACGCATTCCACCAAAACCTTCCACCACACTCATCCAGGTTCCCGCCATTGAAGTGGTGTGGCAACCATCTTCGGTATCGTTGTTATAATCGTCCAGATCTAAACGGGCGGTACGCAAGTAAAACTCATAAGCACGTGCCTCATCTCCTAATTTGGCGGCCAAAATAGCATGCACGCAAGGTGATAAGGAACTCTCATGAACGGTGCGTGGTTCATAAAAATCGAAGTTCCTGCGAATGGTATCCAGATCATAACGGTGCTCCAAGAAGTACAATCCTTGTAAAACGTCGGCTTGCTTAATGAAACATGAACGCAGGATACGATCCCAGCTCCATTTTTGGTTGATGGGACGATCTTCTGCAGGCAAATCTCTCACCAAAATCTGCTCTTTGTCCATAAATCCATCCTGCTGCAAGAAAATGTTCAATTTTTCGTCAACGGGATAGTACATTTTATCAATGATTTCCTTCCACTGCTTGCTTTCTGCTGCCTCATCAAATTTGATTTTTTTGATCAATGCGGCATATTTAGCCGGATCGCTTGCCTTTACACTGGCAATAGCTTCCAAAGCATATTCCATACACCAAGTGGCGATGGTATTCGTATACCAGTTATTGTTCACGTTGTTCTCGTACTCATTAGGACCGGTTACACCCAACATTACGTATTGCTGACGGGATTCGCTCCAATTGACACGCTGCGCCCAAAAACGAGCAATGGCTACCAGCACTTCTAAACCATAATCGTTCAGGTACTTTTCATCTCCGGTATAGCGGATGTAGTTGTAAATAGCAAAGGCAATTGCTCCGTTTCGGTGAATTTCTTCAAAGGTAATTTCCCACTCATTGTGACATTCTTCGCCATTCATGGTCACCATCGGGTACAAGGCAGCACCATTGTTAAAGCCTAGTTTCTCTGCGTTTTCAATGGCTTTATCCAATTGTTTATAACGATAGATCAAGAGATTTTTCGTTACCTGCTGATCGGCAGTGGCCAGATAAAAAGGCACACAATACGCTTCGGTGTCCCAGTAGGTAGAACCGCCGTATTTTTCGCCGGTAAACCCTTTCGGACCAATATTTAAACGAGCATCTTCGCCGGTGTAGGTTTGATTTAGCTGGAAGATGTTGAAACGGATACCCTGCTGTGCCGAAGCATCGCCTTCAATCACAATATCGCTCTCTACCCATTTGGCAGCCCAGGCTTGTGCCTGCTCTTTCAGCATCACCTCAAAACCTTTCTGAGAAACCTGTTCTACCACTCTCTTAGTTTCGTGAACAATGGTTTCTTTATCATGGTTTTCTGAAGAAAGATTGGCAGCATACTTGTAGATAACAGTTTCCTGCTTCTCTTTCACTTCAATGCTCACTTTGTTGGCTACGTATTTTTCACGTTCAAGTGGCGCCGATAAGAATTCTATAGTTTTCCCTTCTTGCTCAATATCGAATTTCATACCGGTGCAAACGTGGAAGCCGGTCTTTTTTGTTCTCAGGGTTACGTAAGCACTACCGTGATGAGTTTCCTTATGCACTTCATCCCAAAATTTTTCGTCATAATTAGCATCCTGGTTCTTGATATCACCATCGATGTAAGGAGTAATGGTTATGTCTCCGGAAAAATTTAAAGGAGTAAGGCTGTAACGAATAGCACCGGCTTCATCATCCACTATGCTGCAGAAACGAGTGGCTTTCACCTTGAGTTTCTTTCCACTTTTTAATTCGGCGGTAAAAGAACGCTCCAGGTAACCCTCTTTCATATTGAGCACCCGCTTAAAATCACTAACCTTGGCATTGGCCAAGTCGAGTGTTTCGTAATCTATTTTGATTTCGATACCAATCCAGTTGGCGGCATTTAAAACTTTGGCGAAATATTCCGGATAACCGTTTTTCCACCATCCCACACGGGTTTTATCTGGATAATAAACTCCGGCAACGTAATTTCCCTGCAAGCTTTCACCTGAATAGGCCTCTTCAAAATTGGCACGCTGGCCCATACGGCCATTGCCTAAGCTGAAAATACTTTCTGAAATTTTGTTTAAATGTGGATCGAATCCCTCTTCAATGATATTCCACTCGTCGATTTTGATGTAATTTTTCATCTTCCTAAAATCTCCCAAAGGAGCAACAACAATTATAATTTATATAGTTTATCTAAGTTCATTTCATGTAGACCTGCTACAACCAGGTTTGCACCAATTAAGGTGGCTGAGTCGCCAATACCCACTACTTTCATCCCACCAGCTAAAGCCGCTTCTACACCTGCAATGGCATCTTCAAATACCACACAATCTGCAGGATTGAAGCCTAAAGATTGCGCTCCTTTTAAAAATACTTCCGGATCAGGTTTAGATGCCGTAACGGTATTACCATCGATAATGGAATCGAATAATTCGATGAGCCCTACTTTTTCTAAAATGGTTCTGGAGTTTTTACTGGCAGATCCCAAAGCAGTTTTTAAACCGGCATTTCTCACGGTAAGTAAAAATTCTTTAGCTCCCGGCAAAATTTCATCGGGTTGCATCCCCTGAATCATTTCCACATACCAGGAATTTTTCAAATCAGCCAATTGAGACTGTTCATCGGTAGTTTTCTTTACACCACCCCACTCTAAAATTAACTGGAGGGATCGGACCCGGCTCACACCTTTCAGTTTTTCATTTTCGGCTTCAGTAAAATCAAAACCCAAATGGTTAGCCAAACGTTTCCAGGCTTTAAAATGATAGACTGCCGTATCTACAATGACGCCATCAAGGTCAAAAATGCAAGCTTTAACCACAGCAATCTTATTTTTTTAATTCTAAAATGAGGGTTGTTTTTGCAGGGATCTTTATTTCGCTGATATCGTTCAAAAGCTCGTCAGAAGCGATGTTTAAAGCCTTGCTATAGCCCGAAGTGCGTTCGGCGAAACGAGCGGTTTTTAGCGTCTGTTCTTTTTCCTCCCCATTCATCACCATCATCAAAGTTTGCTGCTCGTTGTAACGGAACCACACATAAATACCATCTTGAGGGATAAATTGCATCATCTTACCGGTTTTCAAGGCCTCACTATTTTTACGATAATTGGCCAGCTTACGCACATAATTGAATGCTTCGTTTTCCTTTTCGGTACGACCGGCAGGCGTAAACTTATTCACCTGATCTTCTGGCCAACCTCCCTTAAAATCTAAACGAACCAAACCATCAGGGGTAGTCGTTCCGGTCATTAAAATTTCGTTACCGTAATACCATTGTGGAATTCCACGAGTGGTGAAAAGCCAGGCAATACCCGATTTGTATTTTCTGAAATCTTCATTTACCACCGAATAGAAACGGTTTAGGTCGTGGTTATCTAAGAAAACTACATTTTTATTTGGGTCTTTGTACTGGTAATCGTAAGAAAAAGTATTGTACAAACGCACCACCCCATCAGTCCAGCCAAACTTACCATTCAAAGCTTCGTTAATTCCCCATAATGCCTGAAAATCGGTTACGCCATCCAAACCAGTCTCAAGACTTTGATTCACCACTTTTCCCTCCGTGAAATAAGTCTGACTTGGTACGCCGTGTACCCAAGTCTCGCCAAACGAGTTCAAATTCGGATACTCTGCCTTTATGGCTTTAGCCCACTCGGCCATATATTCCAGATCGTTGTAAGCGTAAGTGTCTAAACGGAAGGCATCCACACCAGCATATTCTACCCACCAGATATGACTTTGGGTGATATAATTTCTCAGGAATGGATTTTTCTGATTAGGATCGGGCATGTGGAAATCAAACCATCCTTTTACCATCTGATCTTTATCAGCTTTGGCAACATAAGGATCAAAATGAGTTTGTTCGCGGTAGTTGGTACGGGTAAAGCTTGCCCATTGGTTCAACCAGTCTTTTGAAGGCAGGTCAAGCACGGTCCAGTGCTGGCTACCAAAATGGTTGTGCACCAAATCCTTTACCATTTTCATCCCACGTTTGTGGAGTTCGTCTACTAATTTTTTATAAAGTTCATTGTTTCCGTAACGAGGATCAATCTGATAATTTTCTGTGTTTGCATAACCATGATACGATGTTTTTGGCTGGTCGTTGGTTAGCAAAGGATTGATCCACAGAGCGGTCACTCCTAAATCTTGTAAATAATCCAAATTGTTGATGATGCCTTGAATATCGCCACCATGTCGGTGGTACATCGAATCGCGGTTCAGCGAAGTTTCTTTCATGCCTTTGATAACATCATTAGTCTTATCACCATTCGCAAATCGATCAGGCATGATTAGGTAAATGAAATCACTGGTATTGACGCCTTGCGCTTTCACCAATTTTGGATCTCTATTTTTCAGCTCGTAAGTATAGCTAAGGGTTTTCTTCCCTTTAAGCGTAAATTGAATAGGGAATTTACCAGCTGCAGCTGCGGGTGTGATTTCTAAATCAAGAAACAAATAGTTAGGGTTCTCTGCTTGGTGTACTGCAGTGAGGTTTACGCCAGGGTAATTCAATTTTACTTCGCGTTTTGCGATTTGATTACCATGCACAATCAGTTGCAATTTAGGATTCTTCATCCCCACCCACCAGTTGGAGGGTTCAACGCGTTCTAAGGCAGGCAGCTGAGCAAAAACTGAAGTCGACAGCAGTAAAATAAGCAGCGACAAAAGGCTTTTATTTGGTTTCATGATGTTTTGGTTAGTCGGTCCTAATTTAGGCTTAAATTGTGATTTTGGAAATAAATTTTGAGGTTTTTTAGGATGTGTATTTTAAACACTTACGTCTGATAGAAAATAGTTCAAAAATTGTATCGAATAATTTTTTTGAGAAAGGTGATTTGGCTACCTGATTGTCGAGTTATATTTGTAAAAAATAATCATCGATATGAAAAAGACCTATTGTATACTTTTTGCCTTACTGATGTTGAACCTGGCATCATCTGCACAGGCACTTCGCTTACCAGCAGCGAGCACTACTCAAAGCGTTCAACAAGATTTTGGATTAAGTAGCATCAAGCTCACTTACTCCAGACCGAATGTGAAAGGCCGCAAAATTTTCGGAACGCTCATTCCTTTTGGACAAGTATGGCGTACAGGTGCCAATGCACCCAGCAAGCTTACTTTTGGAGAGGATGTGATGGTAGAGGGGAAATTGGTCCCTGCGGGAGAATATGCTTTGTACAGCATTCCTGGTAAAGATGAATGGACCATCATATTGAGTAAAAACACCAAACTTTGGGGAGCGATGGGATACCAAGAATCGGATGATTTATTGAGAGTAAAAGTGAAGCCTTTAGCTTTGAATAACAGCGTAGAGAGCTTCAGCATTGGCTTTGAGAAAGTATTGACCAACAGCTGCGAAATGCAATTAATTTGGGACAAAACCTTGGTGCCGGTTAAGATTACCACCGATATCGATTCTAAAATCATGGCGGGCATTGATGCAGCCATGCAAGGTAGCAACAAACCTTTTTATCAAGCTGCCAGCTATTATTTTGATAACAATAAAGACCTGAATAAAGCTTACGAGTGGATTAAAGAAGCTACTTCGGCTAACCCGAAAGCCTACTGGATGGAACATTTGAAGGCAAAGATCGAGCTAAAAATGGGTTTAAAGGCAGAAGCTATCGAATCTGCCAAGCGTTCCATTGCGGTAGCCGAATCAGAAAAAAATCAGGATTATGTGGTGCTGAACCAGCAGTTAATTGCTGAAGCACAAAAGAAATAGTTCGGTAAGTATTATTGCTGAAACTGCATCCCGAAGTTCACCAGAAATAATTCTTGTGTACTTCGGGTGATGGCAGTGTACAACCACCTCAAAAATTCGGTATTCACCATTTCTTCAGTCAGGTATCCCTGATCAATGAAAACAGCGTCCCACTGTCCACCCTGAGCTTTGTGGCAGGTAACCGCATAGGCAAATTTAATTTGCAGGGCATTGTAAAACGGATCTTTCTTCATCTCTAATAAACGAAGTCGTTTATTGTTGATATGGACATAATCGGCCGATACAGCCTCAAACAAACGTTTACCATCTGCAGCAGAAAGGCTGGGGCTTTCTGCATACAAAGTATCAAGCAAAACCTTACAATCCAGTGGACCTTCGTCCGGATAATCGATGAACTCCAGTACCACATCAGCAAATCGGAAACCATGCATTTCGCTGATATTTTTCACCTTCCTGATTTTAGCCACATCGCCATTGGCAATAAAATTTCCAGCTTTTTCCTGCTCATCGAGCCAGAAATAATTATTTCTGACCACCATGATGTAATCGCCCCCACTTAATTCTTCTTCGCGATAAAGAATTCGATTGCGGATATTCTGATTGTAAGCGTTGGCATTCTTATTAGAGCGACAAATCACCAGGGTGTTTTCCATACCATATTTGTCATAAGCATAGCTCAGCCCTTCCACTAACCTTTCACCCGTCATGTGATAAATATCTTTGAAGCCCTTGGTGCTCAGTTTTGGAATGCCCTGCTGCTCCAAGGCCAAGCTTTCACGAATTCGTGTGGCATGGTGCAAAATGCCCGAATTCTTCTCCTGTCGAACCACCTCTGTCAATTCGATATTGAACAGATTCAAACCGTAAGAAACTCTAAGGTATTCTACATCTAAAGCCGGACTTTCGGCGACGCCCACTGGCGGCAACTGAGCAGTATCGCCTACCAAGATCAGCTTACAACGTTTGTCGTTATAAACATAATTGATCAGGTCTTCCAGCAGACCCGATCCGGTATAATCGGCAGATTCATCTGCAATCATGGAAGCCTCATCTACGATAAAAATGGTGTCTTGACTCACATTTTGAGCCAGGCTGAAATACATATCCGGACTCATGGCCTGCTTTTTCCGATAAATTCGCTTGTGGATGGTGCTGGCTTTTTTCCCGGAATAGTTACTCATTACCTTGGCAGCTCTGCCGGTTGGTGCCAGTAACACCGATTTAAACTGCATTTTTGGCAAGACTTTCACCAAGGCGCTGATCAGGGTAGTTTTACCCGTACCGGCATAACCTTTCAGCAACAAACAATCACGCTCTTCGCCTGATAACAGAAAACGCTCCAACAGATAAAAGGCTTCTTGCTGCTTACTGGTGGGCGTTTTTCCGAATTGTTGACTAAGCTGACTGATGAAATTGCTCATGCTTTTCAAAAATGCAGATTTGTATTGAGCTAACCTATTCCAAAAAATTTTACATTTGTTTGCGATGAATACCAGCATTCAATTAATTGATCCATCATTCCAGACCCAGCACTCGGGCAAGTGCGATTTGCTGCTCGAAATTTTACCTTCTGCGATTCAATTTGCCGTGGTAGACAAAGGTCAGGATCAATTAAAAGTTTTGTATCGAATTGAAGATTTTTCGGGAGATGCCGAAAAATTTGCGGAATTGGCCGAGCTGGCTCCAGCCCTGCAACATCATTACCGCAAGGTGAAGGTGGGAATTAAAAGCCCTAAATTCACGCTCATCCCTGAAGATCTTTTTGATAAATCCTTGTTAGGAGAATACGCGAAATTCATTTCCAATGATGAAGATGATGTAATACTTTACAATCATATTCGTTCTGCAAAATGCATGGTAGTATTCACGTTACCATCCAAACTGGTTCAGCTGCTGAGATCTCAGTTTCATGAACCTCAATTTTTCCATGCAGCGGCTACCAATATCGAGGCAGGCATAAAATGGGCAAAGGTAAACGATGACATCTTGTTTATGCTCCATTTAACAGAAAGCCAATTAGAATGCACCTGTTTTAAAGAAGGAAAATTGACTTTTTTCAATGTTTTTCCAGCTCGAAACGCCGATGAATTCAACTATTTCTTGTTGAATCTGATCAACCAACTCGATTTTGAAATGGAGAACACCAGCTGGCTACTTGCTGGCAAGTGGGATCAAGCATACTTGAATCGTTTAAAAAAATACAGCCAAAGAACGATCCACACCGAGGAAAGTGCGTTTGTGAAAATTGAGCCGCCCTTTGATCAACTTGCACTTCCTCCGTTTTTCTCGCTTACGGCTTTAAGTTTATGCGAATAATTGGTGGCAGGCTGAAGGGTTTGAGGATACAGGCACCTCAAAATTTACCTGTACGCCCTACCACCGACTTGGCAAAAGAGGCCCTTTTCAACATCCTGAATCATCAATTAGACTTTGAACACATCGAAGTGTTAGATCTCTTTTCTGGCACGGGTAATATTTCCATAGAATTTGCCTCCCGGGGCGCAGTGAAAGTCGTATCGGTAGATCGGAATAAGGGCTGTATTCAGTTTTTAAAATCGATGATTGAAAAGCATCAGCTGAAACAAATTAAAACACAGTTTGCAGATGTTTTTAAATTCTTGCAGTTGGAAACCGATTCTTTTGACTTGATCTTTGCTGATCCACCTTATGATTTACCAGCCCTACAACAAATCCCAGATCTGGTTTTTGAAAGAAATTTACTGAAACCAGGTGGTTATCTGATTGTAGAACATCCCTCCATGAAAAAGCTTGCCCATCCCTTTTTAACAGAACAAAGGGTTTACGGCTCTTCTTCATTTAGCTTTTTTAGTCCGAAATAAATTTTAATTCTGATAAAATAACCTCAATTTAGTAGTATGAAAATCGCTTTATTCCCAGGTTCTTTCGATCCGGTAACCAAAGCTCACGTGGATATTTTGAAACGGTCGATTTCACTATTTGATAAAGTGGTGATTGGTATCGGGATGAACAGCACCAAACAGGCGCTTTTACCTGTAGAAATTCGGCAGAAAATGCTGAAATCTGTATTTGCCGGGGAACCCAAAGTGGAAGTATGCACTTATGAAGGCTTAACGGTTGATTTCTGTAAAAAGATTGGCGCCGATTACATGATCAGGGGAATCAGAACCGTATCTGATTTTGAATACGAAAAAGCCATCGCTCAAATGAATCATGCTTTGGTACCTGAAATTGAGAGTATTTTTATCGTAAGTAAGCCGGGCTACTCGTCCATCAGCTCTACCATTGTACGAGATATTTTAAGATACAAAGGAGATGTAAGCCAGTTTGTGCCCAAAGAAGCACTTGAATTTCTTTAAGCATTTAGCTTTTCTTCAACTAAGTCTAAGATCAGCGGATAGCTGTTCAGCTTTACCAAGTTTAATTCTGAAGTTTTTAACCAAACTGTCTCGGTAATTTCTTCTTCAATTTGGGGAATAAGTTCCGGACTACCTGAAACTTCCATCTTGTACCAATTGGTTTTTTTCAGCACGAGATTTTTTGAAGTAGGATAGATATGATAAGTGACCGAAAGCTGCTCGCCTAACTTGGAAATTTGCACCCCACACTCCTCTTCAACCTCCCGCACCGCTGCCATTTCTGGAGATTCACCTTTATCAATTTTACCCTTGGGCAAATCCCATTTTTCCCTCCTGAAAATGAATAAATAAGCTCCAGTCTCATTTTTTACCAAACCGCCAGCCGCCTCAATGATTTGCAAATTCGTCACAATCTCATCGAAAATTTCATGCGGTCGGTCAGAAATCAGAAAAAAATCAGTTTTTTCAGTGCCATGTTTCACCTGCTCATAAAACTGATGAATATCGAACTCCTTTTTAGTCAATAACTTAACAGAATTGTGAGCGTTTGGCACATTTTCTGTGATGAACAGCCTTATTTCGTTGATATAAATTCTATACATTTGCACCATGATTAATAAGCGAGAGATTGAGCAGAAAGTTGCCGAATTCCTTTTACAAATTAAAGCAATTAAACTACAACCCAACAATCCTTTCACTTGGGCCTCCGGCTGGAAATCGCCTATCTATTGCGACAACCGGATTACGCTTTCACATCCGACCATCAGAACTTACATCCGTCAGAAATTATCAAATTTGATACAAGAAGAATTTGGTACAGTGGATGCAATTGCTGGTGTAGCCACTGCGGGGATTCCACAAGGTGTGCTGGTAGCACAAGAATTGGGGCTGCCCTTCATTTATGTTCGTTCAAAAGCCAAAGAACACGGAACTGGAAGCTTAATTGAAGGCGAATTCAAAGCGGGTCAAAGAGTGGTGGTAATTGAAGACTTGATCTCTACCGGAAAAAGCAGCTTACAAGCAGTGCAAGCGCTGCGTGATGCCGGCTGTCTGATTGCTGGTTTGGCCGCTATATTCACCTATGGGTTCGATGAAGCAGAAACCAATTTCAAAAATGCCAAATGTCCTTACTTTACACTTTCTAATTACCAGGCGCTCATCGAATATGCTGCGGAACACCGCATGATTGCTGAAACAGAAATCAACCTGCTCGAAAAATGGCGTGAAAACCCGGCTGAGTGGGGCATTAATCAAACTGTATAAATATCAAAACCTATGAATACTGTGATTGAAAGCACGGTGCTGATTAATAAAGCGACAAATGAAGTGTACGCTTTTTTGTCTGATTTGAACCATCACCAGCAATTGATGCCAGATAATATTTACAACTGGTCATCTACAGCCGATGAAGCTAAGTTCACCATCCAAAACATGGCAAAGTTGGCTATCAAAATCAATTCGAGAATAGAAAATCAGGAAATCTCGGCTGTTCCTTCTGAAGAAGCTCCCTTTGACCTGGAGTTGAAGTGGACTTTGAAAGATCTTGGTAATGGGAGTACAGAGGCCAAACACACCATTTCGGCGGAGCTGAACATGATGATGAAAATGCTGGCCAGCGGTCCACTCCAAAAATTGGCTGATCATCAAACAGCCAGGCTAAAAGAGATTTTAAGTTAACCTTATAATTTCGAGTTGCGGGTTAAAACAATTAACAAGCTTTAACCACTAACCCGTAATTATACTAGCAACACCCCTATCTGTTATTTTTTCAGGTCAACTCACTATGAAACAGCCATTTCGTCTGCTTTTATTCTTTTAACCCGACACAAATTCCGATTTTGATCGTTTGCTCATTGCTGGACAATAATTTGATAAGCAATTAGCATGAATCTGAACAATTTCACCATTAAAGCACAAGAAGCCATTCAAAAGGCTTCGGAAGTTGCTACAGGCAACCAGCAACAAGCCATTGAAAATGCACATTTGCTCAAAGGCTTGTTATTGGTCGACGAAAACGTCATCAGCTATTTACTAAAAAAACTGAATGTCAACTTAAATCGCTTAAACACGAATCTGGATGAACAAATTCAGTCCTTCCCCAAAGTAAGCGGCAACAATGTGTATTTATCTTCCTCTGCTAATGCGAGTTTACAGAAAGCCCAGAGCTATTTGAAAGAGTTTAAAGACGATTTTGTAGCAGTGGAACATTTGCTGCTCGGTATTTTAAATGCGGGCGATAAAACCTCCACCTTGCTGAAGAATGATGGAGTAAATGAAAAAGACCTGAAAAAAGCGATTACAGAGCTACGCGGCGACAGCAGGGTGAGCGACCCAAATGCAGAAGCCACCTACAATGCCCTGAATAAATATGCCCGCAACCTGAATGAGTTTGCAGAATCGGGGAAGCTCGACCCGGTAATTGGTCGTGATGAAGAAATCAGAAGAGTGATTCAAATCCTCTCCCGCCGTACCAAAAACAACCCGATCCTGATCGGTGAGCCGGGTGTGGGTAAAACCGCCATTGCCGAAGGCATTGCCTTCAGGATCATTAAAGGCGATGTACCCGAAAACCTCAAGACCAAAGTGGTTTTCTCTTTAGATATGGGTGCACTCATCGCAGGAGCGAAATACAAAGGTGAATTTGAAGAACGCTTGAAAGCTGTGGTAAAAGAAGTGAGCCAAAGTGATGGAGAAATCATCTTATTTATCGATGAGATCCATACGCTGGTAGGTGCCGGGGGTGGCGAAGGCGCCATGGATGCTGCCAATATCCTGAAACCTGCGCTGGCTCGTGGTGAGTTGAGGGCCATTGGCGCAACCACACTAAACGAATACCAGAAATATCTGGAAAAAGATAAAGCCCTGGAACGTCGTTTCCAAAAAGTAATGGTAGATGAGCCGGATACGCAGGATGCCATTTCCATTCTGCGAGGTTTAAAAGAACGTTATGAAACGCATCATAAAGTGCGCATTAAAGACGAAGCCATCATCGCTGCTGTGGAGCTTTCTCAACGTTATATTTCTGACCGATTCTTACCCGATAAGGCCATCGACTTGATGGACGAAGCGGCCTCTAAACTTCGACTGGAGATGGATTCGGTACCGGAAGCGGTAGATGAACTCGACAGAAGGATTATGCAATTGGAAATTGAACGTGAAGCCATCAAACGGGAAAATGATGAGAAAAAAGTAAAAGAACTAAGCGAAGAAATAGCTAATCTATCTTCAGACAGAGATGCCCTCAAAGCACGCTGGCAAGGAGAAAAAGACTTGGTAGACGGTATCAATGCAAAAATTGAACAAATTGAGAATTATAAACTCGAAGCCGATCAAGCGGAGCGTGCCGGAGATTATGGCAAAGTAGCTGAGATTCGTTACGGAAAAATTAAGGAAGCGCAAGATGAGGTAGAGAAATTAAAAAAAGAATTGGAGGCCAACCAAAGCGATAGCCGCATGCTGAAAGAAGAAGTCACTTCAGAGGATATTGCAGGCGTGGTGAGTCGCTGGACCGGAATTCCGGTCACTAAAATGATCCAGAGCGAACGAGAAAAGCTCTTAAACTTAGAAGAAGAATTGCATAAACGCGTTGCGGGTCAGCACGAAGCCATTGAAGCTATTTCTGATGCCATTCGCCGTTCGAGAGCCGGTTTACACGATAAGCGTAAACCCATCGGTTCCTTCATTTTTCTGGGAACTACCGGAGTTGGTAAAACCGAACTGGCCAAAGCACTGGCAGAATTCCTCTTTAACGATGATTCGGCCATGGTTCGAATCGACATGAGCGAATACCAGGAACGTCATGCGGTTTCAAGGCTGATTGGAGCGCCTCCCGGGTATGTGGGTTACGATGAAGGCGGTCAGCTTACCGAAGCCGTACGCCGTAAACCATATTCGGTGATTTTGCTGGATGAAATTGAGAAAGCGCATCCGGATGTATTCAATATCCTATTACAAGTATTGGATGATGGCCGTTTAACAGACAATAAAGGCAGATTGGTGAATTTCAAAAATACCATCATCATCATGACTTCGAATATCGGCTCACATTTAATTCAGGATAACTTTAAAGAGCTCACCGAATTGAATCGTGAAGAAGTGGTAGCAAGAACGAAAAACCAATTGTTTGAATTGTTGAAACAAACCATCCGTCCGGAGTTTTTGAACCGAATAGATGAATTGATCATGTTTACGCCTTTAAGTCGCGAAGAACTAAAAGATATTGTTAAACTTCAATTCAGGCAGGTGCAAGAAACCCTGGAAGAGATGGGTATCCATCTCGAAGCCAGCGATGAAGCATTGGAATGGCTGGCACAACTGGGTTACGATCCGCAATTTGGTGCCCGTCCGCTTAAACGGGTCATCCAGAAACGCATCCTCAACGAATTATCGAAAGATATTTTGGCCGGTAAAGTGGATAAAGAAGCCAAGATCAAATTAGATGTCTTCGAAAATCAGTTTGTATTCCTGAATGCAACTTCATAAAACAAACTAAAAGGCCCTGAGTGTAACAGTTCAGGGCTTTTTTCGTTTAATATTCAGCATACCGAAATAATTTAGTGATGATTAGAAAAAATAACTAAATTGAATAGAAATTGATGATGAGAAATAATATTCTGTTTGTAGGTATCTTGATGTGCATGGGCATACTGCTGGCGGCTTGTCGCTCCAAAACTAAAACCACCATTAAGAAATCAGACAGCTACCTGGTGAATGATTTTGTGCAGGATAAGGATTTCCCGGCAGGTATGGAAGAATTACAAATCCAATCAGGCGATGTTAAAATATATGGATTTATTTACCTTTCTAACGGACCAGGCCCACACCCTACTCTTGTATTTATCCATGGCAACCCGGGCAACGAACGAAATCTGGATCTAGCGCAAAACCTGAGAAAAGTTGGCTATAATGTGGTTTACTTCGATTTTAGAGGAAGCTGGGGCAGCAAAGGAAAATTTACTTTTGAAAACAATATTGCCGACACCAAGGCCGTGATTGATTACATCAGTTCAGAACAAAACTCTAACCGACTCAGG
>CANHCS010000025.1 GCA_947459195.1 Sphingobacteriaceae bacterium | reverse complement strand
CAAACAACGCTAACCGGTATAAAACCAAATTGATCAACGATCCGGGAGGTACGGTTTTACCGACCTTGGGTATTATCTTTGAACTGTAATGATGAAGAAAAAAGGAATTCTGTTAGTCAACTTAGGTACGCCTGATAGCCCCAAGGTTTCAGATGTACGCCGCTATTTAGATGAATTTTTAATGGATGGTCGGGTGGTGGATGTACCCGCTCCGGTACGTGCATTATTGGTAAAAGGAATCATTGTGCCTTTTCGCGGACCTAAATCGGCAAAGACCTACAAAGCCATCTGGACGGAGAATGGCTCCCCATTGATGTATTACAGTGTGCGTACTGCACAATTGTTGCAAGAAAAGTTGGGTGAGGACTATCATGTAGAGCTGGCCATGCGTTACCAGAATCCCTCTATCCAATCGGCTTTAGATAAACTAAAAGCAGCGAAAGTGGATAGCATCAAAGTGATTCCGCTGTTTCCGCAGTATGCTTCAGCTACCACCGGCTCGGTGCATGACAAGGTGATGGAAATTGTGCGTACCTGGCAGGCCATTCCCGATATTTCTTTCCTAAATTCCTATTTTGACGACCCCGGAATTATCAAAAACTTCGCAGAAAACGGCAAGAAATACCAACCCGAAACTTACGATCATATTTTATTCAGTTTCCATGGTTTGCCGCAGCGCCAATTGCGTAAAGGCGACGATAGTAAAGCACATTGCCTCAAGGTAGAGAACTGTTGCGAAACCCTTTGCGATAACAATAAATACTGCTATTCGGCGCAGTGTTACCAAACCGCCCGACTGATAGCAGAAGAATTAAACATCCCGAAAGAAAAATATACCATTTGTTTCCAGTCACGTTTGGGCCGCGACCCTTGGGCACAACCTTATACCAGCACGGTATTGGAAGAACTGGCGCACAAAGGCGTTAAAAATGTCTTGGTATTTTGCCCGGCCTTTGTAGCCGACTGTTTAGAAACCATTTTCGAAATCGCAGAAGAATACCAGGAAGAATTCGAAGAAATGGGTGGCGAGAAAGTGCAATTGGTAGAAAGCCTCAACGACCATCCGATGTGGATTGAGACTTTGGAACGCTTGGTGAAAACACCGATCGCTTAATTCAATCCATTTTCGTCAAATTCCTGAATTTAGACCAATAAGGTGGTTTAGCCCAGGCTGAAGAACCTCAGCTTGTTTTCGCATCGGCGCAGGCTGCAGTTGCGCAGAAGCAGGTCATATTCTGAAAGCCGCAGGTGCTTGTTACGCAGTCGCAGGTCACAAATGTACAGCCGCAGGCGCTCGTAGCACAGGGGCAGTCGCTTGTTGCACAGACGCAGGTCGTGCTCACGCAGGCGCAGGCAGGAGTTACGCAGACGCAGGCCCTTAATGCATAGACGCAGGTCGAACTTACGCAAGGGTAGGTGCACATCGCACAAATACAGCTGGATAAAGTACGGTTGATGTTAGTGCTTCCCTCACAAGAGATTTGAAAGGAGCCCTATTTGAGGAGCTGTTTCAGGATGATTTCGGTCGCCCCGACTCGGCTTTGCACGTAATACTTGGCTCCAGTCCCGGCTTTATTGCGGTAGCCGGCATCCGTTAATTGTTGGAAAGTATCTTTCAGTTCTTCCGCATTCGCGATGCTAAATCCGGCTCCTTCCGAAATTAAATCCTTAGCCTCCTGAAATTTTTGGTAGTTAGGCCCAAAAATTATAGGAACGCCATAAGTTGCGGCTTCCAGCGTGTTGTGAATTCCCTTACCGAATCCCCCGCCGATATAGGCGATGTCGCCGTAAGCATATAGAGTGGAAAGGAGGCCGATGGTATCGACAATCAGTACTTTATAGTCTTCAGTCTTCAGTCTTGAGTTCTCAATTGACTGTTGACTGTTGACTGTTGACTCAGGACTCATCAATTCAGAAAGCTTGATCCATCCTCCCGAAGGCAATAGATCACATAGATGTTCAATGTTGCCACTACTTACCTCATGCGGAGCAATGATCAGTTTCCAGTCGGGGTGTTGTAGCAACAGTGTGGCCAGCAGGGCTTCATCTTCAGGCCAGGTACTGCCGGCAACCAATACCTTACGATCCTCACAAAATTCGGCTACTTCCTTAATTTTTTTAGGATGCTGGCTGAGTGCTGCCACCCGGTCGAAACGGGTATCGCCGGCAAGGCTGGTATTTTGAAATCCTAAACTTCCAAGTAGCGATTTACTCTCTTCGTTTTGCACAAAGAAATGTTTTACATAAGCCAGCATGTGCCGGTGCAGGCCACCATACCATTTGAAAAATACCTGATCGGGTCTGAAAATGCTCGAGATCATATACAGCGGAATTTCCTGTCGATATAATTCGAGGAAATAAAAAAACCAGTACTCGTATTTGGTGAATACTGCCATTTCGGGTTTGATCAAACGGATGAACGAGGCAGCGTTTCGAGGGGTATCCATTGGCAAGTAAAACACCTTGTCGGCACCGGCGTAATTTTTCCGTATCTCGTATCCCGAAGGTGAAAAGAAAGTGACCACGATCTTCAATTCGGGGCGGGCTTTTTTCAAAGCCTCCATTACCGGGCGGCCTTGTTCAAACTCACCAAGTGAGGCAAAATGGAACCAGGCGGAAGAATCCCATCCCTGAGTTTCACGGGCGATGCGATCCAGTAAGTGCTGTCTTCCCTGTACCCAAAGCTTTGCCTTTGGATGCCAAAAAGCGGCTATTCTCATTAATAATGAGAACACAGCAATCCCCAAACGGTACAAAAACAGCATGTAAATTCTTATCTTCGCCGAAGTTAATGTTAAATTACCTAAAAATTAATCTCACCGAATGAAAATAGCCGTAGTAGGAACAGGATACGTTGGTTTAGTAACAGGCACCTGCCTGGCCGAGACTGGTAATACTGTTATTTGTGTAGACATCAATGCGCAAAAGGTGGAAATGATGAAAGCGGGGAAGGTGCCTATCTACGAACCGGGCCTCGACGTATTGTTCCACCGCAACATTGAGCAGGGCAGATTAAAATTTACCACCAGTTTAGCCGAAGCCATTGCCGATGCCCAGATCATTTTCTTGGCTTTGCCTACTCCACCCGATGGCGATGGCGCTGCCGATTTGAGTTTTGTGCTGGGTGCTGCTAAAGACATTGCACAAATCATCAGCGATTATAAAGTAGTAGTCACCAAATCGACCGTTCCGGTAGGTACCGCCGACAAGGTGAAAGCCGTTTTTGCGGCCAATACCCAAGTAGAAGTTGACGTAGTTTCGAACCCAGAGTTTTTGAGAGAAGGCGTAGCGGTAGAAGATTTTATGAAACCCGACCGTGTGGTGGTGGGTACGCAGAGCGAAAAAGCACAAAAACTGATGGCCGAATTGTATGGCCCCTATGTGCGTCAGGGTAACCCCATTATTTTTATGGACGAACGCTCCTCAGAGCTGACTAAATATGCTGCCAATTCCTTTTTGGCCACCAAGATCTCCTTCATGAATGAGATCGCCAACCTGTGTGAGCTGGTTGGGGCCGATGTAGATGCGGTGCGTAAAGGAATTGGATCCGATGACCGTATTGGTAAACGTTTCCTGTTCCCGGGCGTGGGTTACGGCGGCAGCTGTTTTCCGAAAGATGTACAGGCATTGGCCAAATCTGCCGATGAAAACCAATACGATTTCAAGATTCTGGACGCCGTGATGGAAGTGAATGAGACCCAGAAAAAGATCCTTTCAGATAAAGTGAAAAGCTATTTCAAGGGAGATGTGAAAGGTAAAAAATTTGCCATTTGGGGATTGGCTTTTAAACCTGAGACGGATGACATTCGTGAAGCACCAGCTTTGTACATCATAGATGAGCTCAGCAAAGCAGGAGCCAGCATCTGTGCTTTCGACCCGGAGGCGATGCCAAATGTGAAGCAATTATTGGGCGATCAGATCAGCTATGCCGAAGATGCCTATAGCGCTTTAGATGGCGCTGATGCCTTATTGATTGTGACCGAATGGTCTTTGTTCCGCAATCCGGATTTCGATTTGATGGAACAAAAACTCAAAAACAAAGTCATATTTGACGGCCGTAATTTATACGACTTACAAAAAATGATTGATCTGGGTTATTACTACAACAGTATCGGCCGTCAACTCATCCAATCATGAAAAGAAAACGCGTACTCATTACCGGAGCAGCCGGTTTCTTAGGATCACACCTTTGCGACCGTTTCATTAAGGAAGATTACCATGTCATTGGCATGGATAATTTGATTACCGGTGATTTGCGCAATATTGAGCATTTGTTTCAGCTCGAAAATTTCGAATTTCATAACCACGATGTTTCCAAGTTTGTCCATGTATCCGGAGAATTGGATTATATCCTGCACTTTGCATCACCCGCCAGTCCGATTGATTATTTAAAAATCCCGATCCAGACCCTGAAAGTGGGTTCATTGGGTATTCATAATTTATTGGGCTTGGCACGTGTAAAAAAAGCCAGGATCCTGATTGCCTCTACTTCCGAGGTTTACGGAGATCCAACCGTGAACCCGCAACCCGAAGAATATTGGGGCAATGTGAATCCAGTAGGGCCGAGAGGCGTGTACGACGAAGCCAAGCGTTTTCAGGAAGCCATGACCATGGCTTATCATACTTTTCATGGACTGGAAACCCGAATTGTGCGCATCTTCAATACCTATGGTCCACGCATGCGATTGAACGATGGAAGGGTATTGCCAGCCTTTATTGGTCAGGCTTTGCGTGGCGAAGATCTGACTGTATTTGGCGATGGTTCACAAACGCGTTCTTTCTGTTATGTGGACGACCTGGTGGAAGGTATTTATCGTTTGCTACTTTCTGATTACGTACTTCCTGTAAATATTGGTAACCCGGATGAGATCACGATCAAAGAATTTGGTGAAGAGATCATCAAGCTGACCGGTACCAAACAAAAAATGGTTTTTAAACCTTTACCTACCGACGATCCGAAACAGCGGAGACCGGATATTAGCAAGGCCAAAGAAATTTTAGGTTGGGAGCCGAAAGTAGGCCGTGCAGAAGGTTTGAAGATCACTTACGATTACTTTAAATCACTACCCGATCAGGAGATCCAGCACAAGGATTTCAGTTATTACAATAAATAATGAGTGCAAAAAAACAGATTTTAGTAACAGGTGGAACCGGGTACATTGGTTCGCATACCGTGGTTGAATTATTGGCGGCCGGATATGAACCCATCATGGTAGATAACCTGAGTAATTCTTCGGCTAAAATCATTGATCAAATAGAAAAGATCACCGGCGCGATTCCGGTATTTCAGCAACTCGATCTGTGTGATGAAAAAGCCACCAAAGATTTTATCGATAGTCATCCGGCCATTAGCGGCGTGATTCATTTTGCCGCTTTTAAGGCGGTAGGCGAATCGGTAGCCGAACCGCTGAAATACTATAAAAACAATTTTTATTCGTTGATCAACCTCTTGAATGCATTTGCTGAAAGGCCTGTGAATTTTGTTTTTTCATCCAGTTGCACGGTTTACGGACAACCCAAACATTTGCCTGTAGCAGAAAATGCTCCTGTACAGCCTGCCGAATCGCCCTATGGCAATACCAAGCAAATAGCTGAAGAGCTATTGAGAGATGCTGCCAAAGTCAGTAAAAACTTCAACATCATTTCTTTAAGGTATTTTAATCCGGTGGGAGCCCATGCTTCGGCTTTAATTGGCGAATTACCTATCGGGATACCGCAAAATTTGGTGCCTTTTATTACGCAAACTGCCATTGGCAAACGCGAATCGCTGACGGTTTTTGGCGATGATTACCATACCCCTGATGGCAGCTGCATCCGCGATTATATCCATGTGGTGGATCTGGCCAAGGCGCATATTGCTGCCCTTGAAGCCTTGCAACGGGATAAAACCACTAATTACGACGTTTTCAATATTGGAACTGGAAAAGGGAGCTCGGTGCTGGAAGTGATCGAGGCTTTTGAAAAAGTAAGCGGTGAAAAATTAAACTTTACCATTGGTCCACGCCGCCCCGGAGATATTGAACAAATTTGGGGCGAGGTGAAAAAAGCCGAACAAAAATTGGGCTGGAAAGCTGAACTCGATTTGGAGGAGATGATGCGTTCGGCCTGGGCCTGGGAAAAATATTTAGTGGAACATCCTATCGTATGAAAAAAATAATCATTACCGGCGGTGCCGGATTCATTGGCTCACATGTAGTGCGTCGTTTTGTAAATACCTATCCTGATTATCAAATTATCAATTTAGATAAATTGACCTATGCCGGTAATTTGATGAATTTGAAAGATATCGAACAGCAAGCCAATTACCGCTTTGTGAAAGGGGATATTGTGGATGCCGCATTTATAGATGAATTGTTTGCTAGCGAGCAACCCGATGCCATCATCCACCTGGCGGCCGAATCGCATGTGGATCGCTCTATCAGCAATCCTACTGAGTTTGTAATGACCAATGTGTTGGGAACCGTTAACTTATTGAATGCCGCCCGAAAATATTGGGCAGGCCAATATGCAGATAAGCGTTTCTATCATGTGTCTACCGATGAGGTGTACGGCGCTTTGGCGATGGATTCGGGCATGTTTACGGAGACTACTTCATACGATCCGCACAGTCCTTACTCGGCATCCAAAGCCAGTTCCGATCATTTTGTGCGGGCTTACCATGATACTTATGGCATCGATGCGGTAATTTCTAATTGCTCCAATAATTATGGATCGCACCATTTCCCGGAGAAGCTGATTCCTTTGGCGATTCATAACATCAAAAACAACAAATCCATCCCGGTTTACGGAAAAGGCGAAAACATCCGCGATTGGCTGTGGGTAGAAGATCATGCCCGTGCCATCGATGTGATCTTCCATCAGGCGAAAGCCGGCTCTACCTACAATATTGGCGGGCATAACGAATGGAAAAATATCGACCTCATTTATTTGCTGTGCCAGATCATGGACCGCAAACTCGGTCGTGCAGCAGGCGAATCGGCAAAACTGATCACCTATGTGACCGATCGTGCCGGCCATGACTTGCGTTACGCCATCGATGCTTCTAAATTGAAAAACGAGTTAGGCTGGGAGCCCAGCCTGCAGTTTGAAGAAGGTTTGGAAAAAACGGTGGATTGGTACCTCAGCAATGAAGAATGGCTGAATGAGGTGACTTCAGGTCATTATCAAGCCTATTATCAGGAGCAGTACGCTAAAAGGTAGTTGGTGTAGTCCGGAATCCTCAGTCTTCAGTCGACAGTCTGCAGTCCTCAGTTAACAGTCTTTCCAAATGTTGAGAGAAATTTTTCTTGGTATGTCTAAATCATACTCATGACTGTGAACTCCAGACTGAAGACTTACAACTCCCTCGGTTCTTGCCCTGGCTTGGCATAGGCCAAACGCCCAATCTTTTGGGTGCGATGGTAGCTGTCTAGTCCGGCACAAGTAATGCTGCCAGCTTTTTCCAGGTCCACGTAGCCATCTTCACCAATCAGGCTTTCATCGAGTTGAATGAGTTCAATTTCACCGATGATCACTTTGGTATCATTGACGGTGAGCGGCAAAGCCTCTCTTAATTTCAAGCCAATTTTAATGCTGGCTTCTTTCACAAATGGCACCGGGAAATTGCCAATCATTTCCGCTTCGAAACCACAAGCTTCGAATTCCGATTCGCCCGAAAGGTAGCGGGCACTGGTTTGGTGGGCTTGTTTGTAATAGTTTTCCTGGATATTGTTCAGCGTATAATAACCAGTTTTCAGAATATTTTCGAGCGTATCATGCTCAGGTCCTTTCGGTCTGATGATGTGACCCAGTAGGGGCGGATGTGCACCCACATGAAAAATAGAATTGAAAATAGCCAGATTCGGTTTTCCATCCGGACTGATGCTGCCCAATAATTGCACACTTTTAAAGCCCGAGAGGCTATTGATGAAAGTAGTCCGGAAACGTTTGTCTTGTGCGGCTATGTCTGCTGCAGTAAAAATTCTCATAAGGACTTTATAGTTGATAAACCACCATCCACTGCTAAAATTTGTCCGGTCATCCAGGAGCTGTCATCGCTCAATAAAAATAAGGTAGCACCGGCCATATCATCGGTACGGCCAATACGGCCCAGCGGGTGGCGTTTGGCTGAAGCTTCTTGTTTTTCGGGGCTGGATAATAATTGTGCAGCCAATGGCGTATCGGTTAGAGAGGGGGCAATGACATTGAAACGGATATTGCTGCCGGCAAATTCGGCAGCTAATGAAAGGGCCAGACCTTCTAAAGCTCGTTTAGAAGTGGCAACTGAGGCGTGAAAATTCATCCCAGCTTTAGCTGCTACCGTGCTGTAGAGTACTACACTGGCATTGCCCGAACGTTTTAAGGCGGGAATGGCCTGGCGAATGGCCCGAATAGCACCCATTACATTCAGTTGAAAATCGTTTAAGAAATCTTCATCACTGATGCGGGCAAATGGCTTCAGATTGATGCTGCCTGGGCAATACACCAAACCGTGCAATTCTTCGGGTAAAATTGGATTCAAATCAGCCGCAGGGTCTGTGGCATCCCATAAGACGTTTGCATTCGCATTTCGAGAGGCAGTGATGGTATTTGCTCCTGCTTGGGTAAGGCGATCGGCCACTTCGGCCCCAATACCCGAGCTGGCTCCAATAATGAGTATATTTTTGGTGGTTAATACTTTCATAATTTTCGATAAAACTCATGCAAAGGTATCTCAAATGTAAAGTCAAATGGACTTTCCATAAAATCTTACATATACATGATAAAAAATGAACCTTTGCAGACTTTGCTTCGTAGGTTTTGCCAAATATTTGTAGCGTGAAATTTATCAATCCACATCAACTACCTGTGAAGCAATGCATGGTTTGCGAAAAGCCCTTTACCTGGCGGAAGAAATGGGAGAAAAATTGGTCGGATGTTAAATATTGCAGTGAAAAGTGCCGCCGAGAGCGTAAGAATGCCTAATTTTAGAACAAAAGGATGAGTAAGCTGATATTAGTTTGGTTTCGGAAAGATTTAAGGGTGCACGATAATGAAGTATTATTAGAAGCCACCCGAAAAGGTGATGCCATTCTGCCGGTTTATTGCTTCGACCCCCGTCATTACGGCCCAAGTGAATATCCTGCTCAAAAAACAGGGGCCATTCGTGCACAATTCATCGTTGAAAGTGTACACGATCTGAAATCCTCCTTGCAAAAACTAGGTGGAGATCTCATTACCGTGATAGGCAAGCCTGAAGAAGAGATCCCAAAATTAGTGGCCCAATATCAGGTTAGCGAGGTGTATCACCATCGGGAAGTAGCATGGGAAGAAAAACAAGTTTCAGATAAAGTAGAAGAGGCACTCTGGAAGCAGCAAATTAATCTCAAGCACTTTATTGGTCATACACTTTATCATAAAGAACATTTACCATTTCCGATCAAGGATATTCCGGATGTATTTACCAATTTCCGCAAAAAAGTAGAGCGGGAAAGTTTTGTACGTCCCTGCTTTGATCTGGTCCAAGCCATCAAAGTACCTGCTGCTATGGCATGTGCACCTGTTCCTGGGCTCGCTGACTTAGGCTACCAGGCTCCGGAGCGTGATGAAAGAGCGGTTTGGCAGTTTAAAGGCGGTGAAACAGAGGGTTTGAAGCGCATGCATCATTATTTTTGGGAAGCTGATGCCTTGAGAAACTATAAGGAAACCCGTAATGGTTTGCTGGGTGCCGATTATTCTTCCAAATTTTCTCCATGGATTGCCCTGGGCTGTTTATCACCTAGAGAAGTGTATTGGGAAGTCAAAAAATATGAGTCGGAGCGCATTGCCAACGATTCTACCTACTGGCTGGTATTTGAGCTCCTTTGGCGGGATTATTTCCGTTTCATGTTTAAAAAGTACGGCAATAAATTTTTTCATAAAACCGGATTCAAGGGACAGGAATTGCCTGAAGCGCCTAACCAGGAGGAGCTATTTGAACGTTGGAAAAACGGACAAACCGGCGTTCCTTTTATTGATGCCAATATGCATGAATTAAATGCAACGGGTTTTATGAGTAACCGTGGCCGTCAGAATGTGGCGAGTTATTTGGTGAAAGATTTAAAAGTAAACTGGACCTGGGGTGCTGCTTATTTCGAGGAAAAGCTGATCGATTATTGTCCGGCAAGTAATTGGGGCAATTGGGCTTATGTGGCGGGTGTAGGCAATGACCCCCGGGAAGACCGTTATTTCAATATTGCCAAACAGGCGCAGACGTATGACCCGAAGGGGGCTTATGTAGCTTATTGGTTAGATCAATCCGAAACTTCCGTCTTAGTTTAGCTCTCTATTGTTTTTTAGGAACCAAATTTCGACTAGTCCCCATATTTGGATATCTTAATACTGTAAAATAACTTATTTATACTACCTTATATTAGGTATTTCTATTGAAACCCATCATTTTTTGTTTAAAAGCCTTAATTTCGTAATGCTGATATTTGTATAACAAGCAATGGATAAACTATCTTACCTCAATCCCGCCAACGCCAACTACATCGATTCTATTTATCAATCGTATAAAGAGGATCCCGAGTCTGTAGAATATGGCTGGCAGAAATTTTTCGAAGGTTTCGATTTTGGTCGTGGCTCAGAAGCGAGCACAGTAAGCAACGAAACGCCTCAACATTTTCTCAAAGAGATCAATGTGTTGAATTTGATCAATGCTTATCGCAGCCGCGGACATTTGTTTACCAAAACCAATCCGGTTCGTGAGCGTAGAAAGTATTTCCCCGGGAAAGAACTCAGCACCTTCGGTTTAGCCGATGAAGATTTAGATATTATTTTTAATGCCGGTGTAGAGGTAGGATTAGGTCCGGCCAAACTTCGCGACATTGTGGCGCTATTGGAGCAAACTTATTGTGAATCGATAGGTGCCGAATATAAATACATCCGCAATCCTGAAAAGATCAAATGGTTTGAAGAAAGGATGGAGCGGGAGCGTAATACGCCCAATTTTAGTTTAGAAACGAAAAAACGCATTCTCAATAAACTCAACGAAGCCGTGGTGTTTGAGAATTTTTTGGGCACTAAATTTTTAGGTCAGAAAAGATTTTCCCTCGAAGGAGCAGAGTCTTTGATTCCGGCTTTAGATTCGGTGATTGAAAAAGGTGCCGATTTAGGCATTCAGGAATTTGTGATCGGGATGGCGCATCGTGGCCGACTGAACGT
Source organism: Sphingobacteriaceae bacterium (assembly GCA_947459195.1). Lineage (GTDB taxonomy): Bacteria > Bacteroidota > Bacteroidia > Sphingobacteriales > Sphingobacteriaceae > JAIPAN01. Next base: position 15,053 of record CANHCS010000025.1, on the reverse strand, counting down.
TTTAGCCAATATCATGGGTAAAACCTATAAAGATATTTTCTCTGAATTTGAGGGTAAGGGTTATGATGAAAATACGCCTTTCGGCGGAGATGTGAAATATCACCTGGGCTATTCCACTGACGTAGAGACCGGTTCGGGTAAAAAGGTGCATTTAAGTTTGTGCCCTAATCCTTCACACTTAGAGGCGGTTGATCCGGTGGTAGAAGGAGCTACTCGTTCAAAAATGGATTTCAAATATTTGGGCGATTATCAGAAAATTGCTCCGATTTTGATTCATGGCGATGCCTCCGTTGCTGGTCAGGGTATTGTTTACGAAGTTTTACAAATGGCCAAACTGGATGGCTACAAAACAGGCGGAACCATCCATTTGGTGATCAATAACCAAGTGGGCTTTACCACCAACTTTAAGGATGCACGTTCTTCAACTTATTGTACCGATCTGGCAAAAGTGACACTTTCACCTGTTTTTCATGTAAATGGCGATGATGTGGAAGCTTTGGTTTATGCCATCAACATGGCGGTAGAATACCGTCAGAAATATCATAATGATGTGTTCATTGATATTTTATGTTACCGTCGCTACGGCCATAATGAGTCGGATGAACCTAAATTCACGCAACCCTTATTGTACAAAGCCATTGAGAAGCATCCAAACCCGAGAGAGATCTACAACCAAAAGTTGACCGCTCAGGGTGATGTAGATGCCAATCTGGCTAAGGAAATGGAGAAGAATTTCCGTGCTTTATTGCAGGAAAGGTTGAATGAATCAAAAGAAGATCAACAGTTTTCTCAGTCAAACACCGTTTTTTCAGGCGCTTGGTCCGGATTGCGTTTAGCCCAACCGGAAGATGTGCTGAAACCAGCAGCTACCGCTATTGATGAAAAAACTTTCCTCAAAATAGCTCAAAGCATTACCGCTCTGCCTGCTGATAAAAAGTTTTTCCGTAAGATCGAAAAGTTGTTTGAAGACCGCCGTAAAATGGTGTCAGAAAAAACTTTTGATTGGGCAATGGGAGAGTTGATGGCCTACGGCACGCTGTTGAACGAAGGACATCGTGTTAGGATTAGCGGTCAGGATGTAGAAAGAGGAACTTTTTCACATCGCCATGCAGTTCTAAAACTGGAAGATTCTGAAGAGGAGTACATCCCATTAACGCAATTGAATCAGGGCAATCAGACAAAATTCGAGATCTATAATTCACACCTTTCAGAATATGGTGTATTAGGTTTTGAATATGGATACGCCTTGGCCAATCCTACTGCTTTAACCATTTGGGAAGCTCAGTTTGGCGATTTCTTTAACGGGGCACAAATTATTGTAGACCAGTTCATAGCCAGTGCCGAAACCAAGTGGCAGCGTTCCAATGGTTTGGTGATGTTATTACCTCATGGTTACGAAGGACAGGGTCCTGAACATTCTTCAGCCCGTATTGAGCGTTTCATGGAATTGTGTGCCGATCATAACATTCAAGTGGCCAATTGTACCAGTCCGGCCAACTATTTCCATTTATTACGCCGTCAGCTGAAACGCGATTTCCGCAAACCATTGGTGGTATTTACCCCAAAGAGTTTGTTGCGTCATCCGCTTTGCGTAAGTCCGCTTGCCGAATTCACCAAAGGTGGTTTTAGAGAAGTGATTGATGATAGTTTTGTAAAAGCCGATGGAGTGAAGCGCATTTTATGCTGTACCGGTAAAATTTATTATGATCTTTTGGAAAAACAACAAGCTGATCAACGTAAAGATGTAGCCATTGTGCGACTGGAGCAATTGTACCCTACGCCAATTGAGCAGCTGGAAGCCATCAAATCGAAATATAAAAACGCCAAAGAACTTATCTGGGTTCAAGAGGAGCCGGAAAACATGGGTGCTTGGCCGTATTTATGCCGCAAATTAAGAAAGACGGCTTTAGAGATGGAAGTCATCTCTCGTCGCGAAAGCAGCAGTACTGCTACCGGATATGCCAAACAACATGTATCACAGCAATTATATATTGTTGGTAAAGCTTTTGAGAGCGAAGCCGGAGAAAAAGTAGAAAAAGCGGTCAAAAAATCGACTAAGAAAATTGCAGATATTGATTAATACTATTCAAAATAAATAACAATGAGCTTAACAATTAAAGTTCCGCCGGTAGGCGAATCCATTACCGAAGTAGTTTTATCCCGTTGGATCAAACAGGATGGAGATTTTGTAGAAATGGATGAAATTATTGCCGAATTGGAATCGGATAAAGCCACTTTTGAGTTAACTGCCGAGAAGGCCGGGGTACTTAAAACGGTTGCCAAAGAAGGGGATACCCTTGCCATAGGCGCTCCGGTTTGTACCATTGAAGAAGGTGCAGCTGCACCTGCTGCTCCTAAGGCAGCACCTGAAGCTGCTCCAGCCGCAGCTCCGCTTGAAAAGTCTGCTCCTGCAGAGCAAAAAACCAGCAGTTATGCGGCCGGTGCCCCATCGCCTGCGGCAGCTAAAATTTTAGCTGAAAAAGGTTTGGATACGGTTGCGGGAACTGGTGTAGGCGGAAGAGTAACCAAGGAAGATGCTTTGAAAGCTGCACCTGCTGCAAAAGCCGCCCCGGTTGCTCCAACTAAAACTACGGTTTCGGCTCCTGCCGGTGCCCGTGCTGAGCGTCGTGAAAAAATGTCTTCACTACGTAAAACAGTTGCTAAGCGTTTGGTAGCCGTAAAAAATGAAACGGCCATGCTGACTACCTTCAACGAAGTGGACATGCAGCCAATCATGGACATTCGTGCTAAATACAAGGATAAATTCAAGGATAAATTTGGGGTTGGATTAGGCTTTATGTCTTTCTTCACCAAAGCTGTTTGTGAAGCATTGAGAGAGTTTCCTGCCGTAAATGCACGCATTGAAGGCGAAGAAATCGTTTACAGTGATTTTGTAGATGTTTCAATTGCAGTATCAGCACCTAAAGGATTGGTGGTGCCTGTCATTAGAAATGCAGACGGATTGAGTTTGGCTCAAATTGAGCAAGCAGTGGTTGATTTGGCTACTAAAGCACGTGATAACAAATTGGCCATCGACGAAATGACTGGCGGTACCTTTACCATTACCAACGGTGGGGTGTTTGGTTCGATGATGTCGACACCGATCATCAATGCGCCTCAATCAGCGATTTTGGGCATGCATAATATTGTAGAAAGACCGGTGGCCATGAATGGTCAGGTGGTGATTCGCCCAATGATGTATGTAGCACTTTCATACGATCACCGCATCATTGATGGCCGTGAATCAGTGGGATTTCTGGTAAGAGTGAAGCAATTGCTCGAAGATCCGGCTAGATTGCTTTTAGGAGTTTAATCCGTATAAATAAAAAAGGGGCTTGAGAGCCCCTTTTTTATTAAAGTTTAGAGATACTTCCCGATCCTGATTTTTGGATCACAATCGAAGGATTTCCCCCATACCTAATACTACCCGATCCGCTAATACTTCCGTTTAGACTCTGTTCCACCTGCATTTCTGAGTTGCCTGAACCCGAAATGGAAACATTGGCCGATTTAGTTTTAAAATCTTTGGCTCTTAAACTGCCAGAACCGCTGATGCTTAAATCGGTGGTTTGAGAGCTTCCGCTCAAGTTGATAGATCCGGAACCACTAATTACTCCGTTGAAGTTAATGGTTTCGGTGTTCAGCGTTAAATTACCGGAACCACTAACCACGCTGATGAAATTAGGTGCTTTTAAAGTAGCATTCACCACCATTTTGCCACTACCACTTAAAACCAGATTCGAAAGCACTTTTGCAGTAATGTAAATGTTTACACGGTCACGGTCTGATCGGTTCCAATCCCACATTCGCTTTTTGGCTTTATACTGAATTTTTAAAACCCCTTTCTCAATTTTTGTTTCGATATCGTTGAGGAGTTCCTCTTTACCCTCCAATCTTAAACTTTCTTTTTCACCGATGCTCACATAAACATTAAAATTACCGCCGCTTGCGATGCCCGTAAAATCGGCAACGGCTCTTACTTGCTTAATTTCGTTTTCTTGATTTGCAGTGACAGCAATAGGTGTTGATTGCGCTTGCTCGAGTGTAAGGCAAGCCAGGGCTAAACAAAGGATGATTCTTTTCATTTCGTTTTATTCTGATTTTCTTAATTAGACGTCAGGACAGGTGAATAAGTTGCAGCCAAAGTTATTTTTTAATTTGGACGTAGAAATTTAGGTCATCAACCTTAAAAAACGCTTCCTCAAGATCTTTGAGATAGATCGATTTCTTTTTAGTGCCGGGTTTGAGTCTGATAGATTTGCTTTGGTTGATTTGAATATCAATCGGCATGGCAAAATCTTTCACATCAGCAATCCATTGATAATCGAGTCGTTTGCCTTTCAGCTGGTACTTGAATGTTGGAATGGCTGTTTTACGAAGATATTGATCGAAAACAGGTTTTAAATCCAATTTAGATTGAGCGCTGATGTAATTCTCTATTTCTGTGCTTGTACAGGTTTTTAGTCCAAATTCAGCATTGATGCCTCTTAAAATTTGGCGCCATTGCTCATCATCATTGAGGATGCTCCGGATGGTATGCAGCAAGTTGGCACCTTTGGGGTACATATCGCCCGAACCTTCCTGATTTACATCATAGGGCCCAATCATCGGGCGGTCATTTCTAATATTTCTCCTAAGTCCGTTCAGGTATTTGGCCCCCGCTGCTTTTCCTTCCTGGCATTCTACAAAAAGACCTTCTGAGTAGGAAGTGAAACCCTCATGTATCCACATGTCGGCAATATCTTTGGCAGTAACATGATTACCAAACCATTCATGTCCCGTTTCGTGGATGATGATATAATCCCATTTTAATCCCAGGCCGGTACCCGATAAATCGCGACCCAGATAACCTTTTCTAAATTTATTGCCATAAGCCACCGCACTTTGGTGCTCCATGCCAAGGTATCCGGTTTCCACCAATTTAAATCCGTCTTGGTAAAATGGATAAGGGCCAAACCAGTGTTCAAAACATTTAAGCATGGGTTTAACATCCGCTTCGAAGTGGTTTTTTGCCTTTTCCAAATTTTCTTCTAAAACATAATAATCGAGGCTAAGAGGGCCTTTTTCACCCATGAAAGTGTCGCTGAAATGAGCGTATTTTCCAATATTAAAAGTGACATCGTAATTATTAATCGGATTGGCAACAAACCAGTCGTAACGGGTATAGCCCTCTCCATCTTTGACCTTATTGACTAAGCGTCCGTTAGAAATATCTTGTAAAGAATCAGGCACGCTGATGCTGATCATCATGCTGTCCACTTCGTCCGATTGGTGGTCTTTGTTGGGCCACCAGGAGCTGGCTCCAAAACCTTGGCATGCTACCCCCAGCCATGGGTTACCCGACGAATCTTTCTTGTAAACGAATCCGCCGTCCCAAGGGGCATTTTTGGCGATAGTGGGTTTGCCGCCATACACCACGGTAAAACGCTCTTTGCTGCCTTTTTTGATGGTATTCGGGAAGTTGACAAAAACTGCATTGAATTCTCGTTTAAAAGTTAATTCTGCGTCCCGGTAGATTATTTTCTCAATTTTTAAGTTCTCAAAAAGGTCAAACTGTAGCTGGTTGAAATCTTGGGTGGCGGTAAATCTGAACTCATTCGAACCTGAAATGGATTGATTGGCAATATCCATTTTTACCTGGAGGTGGTAATAATTGATATCATAACAAGTTCTTAAGCTGGTTAACTGACCCCTCAAGGAGTCGGCACGGCTAAATTTCATTTTAGCGCTATTCAACTGTGCTTTACAAAAAATAGAAAAGGCAATGAAAATGCCCGTAAAAAGGAGTTTTAACTTCATGACTTGAACTGGTATAACTAAGATAATATTTTGCTGCAATTAATCGCTTTAAATTTCCCAAAAGCCTCTTGAATACTTAAATTTGCGATCAACAATAAATTCAGATACATGCAATACGATGTTGTAGTGATAGGTAGTGGTCCGGGTGGATATGTAGCCGCCATTCGATGTGCCCAATTAGGTTTAAAAACTGCCATTGTGGAGAAATACGCCACATTTGGTGGAACTTGTTTAAACGTGGGTTGCATCCCCTCCAAAGCTTTGTTAGATTCCTCTGAGCATTACCATAATGCCGCTCATACTTTCCAAACTCATGGCATCAAACTAAAGGATTTGAAAGTTGACATGCCGCAGATGATCAAGCGGAAAAATGAAGTGGTGGAGCAAACTACTGCAGGCATTGTCTATCTTTTCAAGAAAAACAAGATCACATCTTATCAAGGGCATGGATCTTTTGTAGATAAAAACACCATCAAAATCAGCAAAGCAGATGGTAGTGTTGAAAACATCACCGCTAAAAATGTGATCATCGCTACTGGTTCTAAACCAACCGAGTTGCCTTTTATTTCAGTCGATAAAAAACGAATCATCACTTCTACCGAAGCGCTCAATTTGCAGGAAGTACCCAAGCACCTGATTTTAATTGGTGGAGGGGTTATCGGTTTGGAATTGGGTTCAGTTTATGCCCGTTTGGGAGCCAAAGTAACCGTGGTTGAATTTGCAGAGAGCATCATCAGCACCATGGACAAAACTTTAGGTGCCGAATTGCTGAGATCGTTGAAGAAATTAGGCATGGAGTTTTTGCTCGGCCACAAAGTGACCGGTGCCAGCGTAAAAGGAAATAAGGTTACTGTTACTGCTGATGATTCGAGCGGCAAAGGGATCAGTCTGGAAGGCGATTACTGCTTGCTGGCAGTGGGTCGTACGGCTTACACTGAGGGATTGGGTTTAGAAAACATCGGATTGACTGTAGAAGAGCGGGGTAAAAAAATTACCGTTGATGAGCACTTGCAAACCAAAATTCCTGGTATTTATGCCATCGGAGATGTGGTTCGTGGTGCCATGCTGGCTCATAAAGCAGAAGATGAAGGCGTTTTTGTAGCTGAATATATCGCTGGTCAGAAACCGCACATCAACTATAACCTGATACCGGGTGTGGTGTATACCTGGCCCGAAGTAGCCAGTGTGGGTTATACCGAAGAGCAGCTCAAAGAGCAAGGCAAGAAATACAAAGTGGGTTCATTCCCTTTTAAAGCTAGCGGACGTGCCAGAGCCAGTATGGATACCGATGGTTTGGTAAAAGTTTTGGCTGATGCCGAAACCGATGAGTTATTGGGTGTACACATGATTGGTCCACGTGTAGCTGATGTTATTGCAGAAGCGGTGGTCGCCATGGAATTCCGTGCTTCGGCAGAGGATATTGCCAGGATCTGCCATGCTCACCCAACTTTTACCGAAGCATTTAAAGAAGCTGCACTGGCAGCAACCGAGAATAGAGCCATTCACATCTAAAATTTGATGAATATAATTTTGGCGTTGGGCATCCTGTTACTTACCATTGTAGGTATGGAATGCTTTTCGTGGTTCATTCATAAATTCTTGTTCCATGGGCCACTTTGGTTCATCCATAAATCTCACCATCAGGAAAGACATGGTTTTTTTGAGTGGAACGATATTTTCAGTTTGCTCTTTGCCGCTTTAGCCATCTATTTAATGTTTAGCTACCGCGATGATTTTGCTCCTCCTTTTTGGGTAGGCGCAGGCATTTCAGCTTACGGAATCATCTATTTTATTTTTCACGATTGGTTTATTCATAACCGTTTTAAAACTTTTAAAACGAAGAATACTTATTTGTTGGCCATCCGAAGGGCACATAAAATGCACCATAAGTCGATCGAAAAAAATCCTTCCGAAGAATTTGGTTTACTTTACGCTTCGAGAAAATATTTTAAAAAGTGAAAGATTCAAACTCAATGTCCTTCCTCCGCGAACATGTTTCTCTAAAGAATCACAACACTTTTGGCGTGCAAGCCGTGGCCCGATGGTTTGCTGAAATTCAATCTGAAGCAGATTTAACTGAATTATTTGCTGATTCAAAACTTCAGCATCTGCCGCTCCTGGTTTTGGGTGGCGGTAGCAATATGCTGTTTACAAAAAACTTTGATGGCCTGGTGGTGTGGATGAACAACAAAGGTATTTGGTACGATCTGGATGGAGATGAGGTCGTGCTGACCGCCGCTGCCGGAGAAGTATGGAATGATTTAGTGAATTACGCGGTTGATCATGGTTTTGCTGGCATGGAAAATCTCAGTTTAATTCCCGGAACTGTGGGGGCATCACCCGTTCAAAATATTGGTGCTTATGGAGTGGAGTTAGATACTATTTTCGAATCGTGCCGGGCATTCGAAATTAAAACAGGTCAATTCCGGACTTTCACAAAAACCGAGTGCGGATTCTCTTACAGGGAAAGTATTTTCAAGCAGGAACTCAAAGGTCAATACATCATTACCCAAGTATCTTATCGTTTAAAAGAACATCCGGAACTGCATACCAGTTACGGGGCCATTCGTGATGAACTGAGCCGCCGGCAAATCACGCAGCCTTCCATAAAAGACATCTCTGAAGTGGTTTCGGCCATCAGGGTGAGTAAACTTCCAGATCCTTCTACGATTGGGAATGCTGGTAGTTTTTTCAAAAATCCAATCATTTCTATCGATAAATTCAGACAGCTACAGTCTGTTTTTCCAGACATTGTACACTACCCTGCCGGGCCTGATAAAATTAAATTGGCAGCTGGTTGGCTAATTGAGCAGTGTGGCTGGAAAGGAAAAGTAAAAGGTCAAACTGGGACTTGGAAAAATCAGGCTTTGGTATTGGTAAATCATGGATATGCCACTGGTAATGAGGTTTTTGCCTTCTCTGAAGAAATCATCCAGAGTGTATTGGAGCGCTTCCAGATCTCCCTCGAACGTGAGGTGAATATCATTTAATCAAGCATTTTTATTGGGTATTTTGCTCTCAAACTGTGTTTAACCACATTTTGAAGGGCATGGCATTTGTCTGATGGCGGATGAAAAACAGTTCAAGCAAGTCGATTTCGACCTGTTTGGATAAATATCTACCTAAAATTAAGACAATGACAAAGATTGAGTTCAATACATTGGTCATGCGTCAGGCTAGTTCGTTAAAAATGTATGCCCTGCATTTTACACATGATGCCGAAGACGCCAACGACCTGGTGCAAGACACCCTGCTAAAAGCCATTACCTATTACAATAAGTTTAAAGAGGGCACCAATCTAAAAGGATGGTTGTATACCATCATGAAAAATACATTTATCAATAATTATCGTCGATTTGTGAAGGTCAGCAGTTTCATTACCAAGTCTGATGAAATCTCTTCTCCAAATTTGTTGTACAGTTCTGCAAAAAATCAGGGAGAGTCTAAATTTATTATGGATGATATTTTGCATGCCATGGAAAAACTGCCGGAGGAATATTTTATCCCTTTTACCAAGTATTACGAAGGGCACAAGTACCATGAAATTGCTGATTATCTGGGCATCCCGATAGGTACGGTTAAAACGCGAATTCATGTGGCCAGAAAACTCTTGAAGAAAAGCTTAAAACCCTACGATACCCTCGGAAACCAAAGAGTTTTTTACCATGATTAATGAGTAAAGCTTCAGGATGATCTCTTATCCTGGAGCTTATTTCTCGAGCACTTGTTTTAAACTTTTGAGCCCTGTTTCATATTCTTTTCCGATCATCCGGTTGAGAAATACAGTGTACATCCAATTGTCAAAAATACCGTCATTGCTTCCTTCCATGGTCCAGCTCACCTTAGTGCTGCCGGGTGAGGTACTTTCAAAGTAAAAATTGGTTTGGTGCACACTGGGCTTTGGCATGTAAAAAGTCATCTCCTGTAAGATCTGTTGGTTGGGTAGTGCTTTAATGAGTTCAATTTTGCCTTTGCCTAACTCTTTACCGCTCCAGGCATAAGTATAGCCCGGCTTACCCGGAAAGCCCATGATGGTGGTAGGGGCAGCAGGCTCCATTTTGTACCAAGGGCTCCATTCCTTAAAATGCTGGTAATCCAATACAAATTGATAAACCACGCTATCGGGTTGGGAAATTTCGATGCTCCTGCTGATGTGATGGGTTTTCGGCAGGAATAATCCGCCAATAATAAATATAGCCGTGAGCAATAAGACCAGAATAAACACACTTCTCATTAATTTCATAATTCAATTTTTTATTGAAATTACAAATATTAATTAAAAAGTAAAATAGTTTATTTTAAATATTTATCAATCTCTTTTGCCACCACTTGTCCTGATATGATAGACGGAGGTACGCCGGGTCCGGGAACCGTTAACTGGCCAGTGAAAAACAAGTTTTTGATTTTTTTGGAGCGCATGCGAGGCTTAAAAAATGCGGTTTGCGCCAATGTGTTGGCCAATCCGTAGGCGTTGCCTTTAAAGGAGTGGTAGTCTGCTTTAAAATCATCCAAGGCATAGCTTCGTTTCACTACTACGTGTTCCCTAATTGTTTGCCCGGTGATTTTTTCAAAGCGATCCATCATCAGGTGATAATATTTTTCACGGAGTTCTTCAGAGTCGTTTAATCCTGGAGCGATGGGCATCAGGAAAAATAAATTTTCCATTCCTTCGGGTGCCACGCTGGGATCGGTTTTAGAGGGGCAAGAAGCATAAAATAAAGGCTTGCTTGGCCATTTAGGATCTTTATAAATTTCTTCAGCGTGTAAACCAAAATCTTCATCAAAAAATAAATTATGATGCTGAACACCTTTAATTTTTTTGTTCACTCCTAAATAAAATAGAAGACTGGAAGGCGACATGGTTCGGTTATCCCAATATTTTTCGGAGTAATTACTAAATTTTTTCTCCGTTAATTGTTGGTCTACATGCTCATAATCAGCGGCAGCCACCACCACATCTGCTTCAAAAAATCCTTGATTGGTGGCAATCCCTTTTGCTTTACCGTTTTCTGTTTGAATTTGCTTTACTTCGGTATTCAGCATGATCTTTACCCCTTGCTCTTCGGCCACTTTCACCATTCCTTTGATGATCTCGTTCATCCCCAGCTTCGGGTACCAGGTGCCCAGCGACAAATCTGCATAATTCATCATGCTGTACATGGCCGGCGTATCTTGCGGGGTCGCACCCAAAAACAAAACCGGAAATTCGAGTAATTTGATCAGTTTCGGATTTTTGAAGAAGGAGCGAACGTGTTTGCTCATACTGCTGAACATCTGGATTCTGAAACTTTCCAGAATGAGTCGCCAGTCGATGAACTCGGTTATAGAAAGCGAAGGGCGGAAGACATAATCGCCCATACCCACTTGGTATTTGTAGGCAGCCTGAGCCAAAAAATCCCGAAGTTTGGCAGCACTTCCTGCTTCATAAGTTTCAAATAGCTGCTCCAGTTCTGCCATGCTGGCTGGGATGTCCATCACTTCCTCTTTACTGAAATAAATCCGGTAGCCCGGATCTAAACGGATCAACTCATAAAAATCACTTACTTTTTTCCCGAAAAGTGCAAAATAGTTTTCGAACACATCGGGCATCCAATACCAGCTCGGCCCCATGTCAAAACGGAAGCCGTCTTTCTCCCAAATACGGGCACGGCCCCCTGCCTGATCATTTTTTTCGTAGATACAAACGTCGTAACCTTGCTTGGCAAGTAGGGCTGCGGCCGATAATCCGGAAAAACCGGAACCGATAACGGCAATTTTTGGTGTGCTCATAGACCGTAAAGTTAAGATGAATATGTGGATTGCAGTGGCTTAGCAAACAATTTTTGTAGATTTGACTAAACCATACCATTTCCATGATTGAACTATACGATGAAACTTGTTTGGAATGCAGTAAACTGATCACTAAAAAGTACAGTACTTCCTTCAGCATGGGCATTCGTGCTTTCGATAAACGTTTTCATTATCCCATTTATGCCATTTATGGATTTGTACGCTATGCCGATGAGATTGTGGATACCTTCCATCAGCATGATAAGGCTCAATTAATTGCCAATTTTCGTCAGGAAACTGCTGTTGCCATCGACCAAAAAATTAGCTTGAACCCTGTTTTACACGCTTTTCAATTGGTGGTGAATAAATACCAGATTGATCATCAGCTGATCGAAGCTTTTTTGAAATCGATGGAAATGGACCTGGATCAAACAAGTTATAATCAAAAGTTATACGAAGAATACATTTATGGCTCTGCAGAAGTGATCGGTTTGATGTGTCTGAAAATCTTTTGTGAAACGGATGAGCAGCTGTATCAGGACCTAGTTCCGTATGCCAGAAAATTGGGAGCTGCTTTTCAAAAAATCAATTTTTTAAGAGATATACAAGCCGATTATGAAGAACGTGGGCGTACTTATTTCCCTGATGTAGATTTTAAGAAATTCAGCAGTGCCGATAAAGCGGCTATAGAAAAAGATATTCAAGTCGATTTTGAAGAAGGTCTGAAGGGGATCCGCTTGCTGCCTGCAGCCTGCAGACAGGGGGTTTATATCGCCTATGTGTATTACTATGAGTTATTTAAAAAGATCAAAGCTACCCCAGCTGCTACCATTGCTCAAAAGCGGATTCGCGTGTCTGATCAACAGAAGCTGTGGTTAATGGCACAGGCTTTGGTTAAAAATAAGTTGGGATCGATTTAGTAATATGAGAAATTTTCGCCTCTTCCTTTTATTGTTGCTCTTCAACAGCCAGGCAAATGCACAAGATTTGCCCCGGATCAAAAAATTAATGGTTCAGGCGGTGGAATCACCCCAAATCACTAATAATTTATTCAAAGAATTAACGGCCCTCAAAAGTCAGGATCCTCTCATTTGGGCTTACATTGCCACTTTAGAAGGCCTCAAGGCCAAGCATAGCTGGAATCCTTATGCCAAACTTAGACACATCAGCATCTCCAGTAAAATGATTCAGAAAGCAGTGAATGCCGCACCCGACGATCTGGAAATCCGGTTCATGCGTTTTTCGTTGCAGCATTTTACACCGGCTTTTTTAGGTTACAGTAAAAATCTGGAAGAAGATAAAATTGCCATTATCAGGTTGTTCGAGCTCCGTAAATTTGGACGTAGTGATCCGGATTTTATAAGGAACATTGCCAAATTTATGTTGGAGACCAAGCGATGTACCGCTCCCGAAGAGCAAATCTTCAGGAAATTTGCTTAATTAGCATCCATGAAAGAGACCTACCTGCTCATTAATTTCCTCACCGTATTATTTCCCTTTTTACTTTCCTTCGATCGTAGGGTACGTTACGTGCAATATTGGCGCTCTTTGTTTCCTGCTTTAGGCCTCACAGGGCTTGTTTTTTTGTTTTGGGATTTGATTTTTACTTGGGAAGGGGTCTGGTCATTTAACCCGAACTACATCATTGGGATCAATTTTCAGGGTTTGCCCTTAGAAGAAATGTTATTTTTCGTAACCGTTCCCTTTGCCTGTATTTTCATCTACGAATGCCTCAATCATTACATCAAAGTTGATTTACTGGCCAATTACAGCAGATGGATCAGTTTGGTATTCTTGCTGCTTTCTTTGCTGTTCCTGATCTTATTTTACGACCGGGTGTATACCCTGGTGACCTTCGGATTATTATTACCCTTGATTTTTTTCAACCAGTTTGTGCAAAAGGCACCTTGGTTGAGCCGTTTTTATCTGGCTTATTTTGTTTCGCTCCTGCCTTTTTATATAGTGAATGGACTCCTGACCAGTATCCCGGTGGTGATGTATAATGATGCAGAAAACATGGCCTTAAGGATTGGTACCATCCCTTTTGAAGATCATTTTTATTCGCTGGCCCTGTTACTTATGAACATGAGTTGGTATGAATATTTCAAAAAAAGAACTAACTGATGGAACTGCCATCTTACACTGCAGCTCAATTGGCTTTGCGAAATGGCCAAGATAAACCGCAAATCTGGGTAGCTTTTGAAGGTAAGATTTACGACGTGAGTGCCAGCCGGCTTTGGAAAAACGGCAAGCATTACGAGCACTGGGCGGGTCAGGATCTAACAGCAGAGCTCAAAGATGCCCCGCACACCCGGCAGGTTTTTGAGAAGTTTGAGGTAATTGGTTTACTGATTAAAACTCAATCGTAAAACTGCTAAGTTTTACAAAATCGTTTACCCGATCACTGATCTCTTTTTCGCTCAAGTTTTTAATTCGCTCCGTTCCGAATTTCTCCACACAGAATGAGGCCAGGGCCGAACCATAAATAATGGCATTCTTCATATTATGGAAATTGATGGTTCCTACTTTGGCGAGGTAACCAATAAAGCCACCGGCAAAGGTATCGCCGGCTCCGGTTGGGTCGAAAACTTCGGCCAAAGGAAGGGCAGGAGCAGAGAATACCAGGTTTTCATGGAATAACAATGCACCATGTTCTCCTTTTTTAATGATGAGGTATTTTGGACCCATGGTCAGGATTTTTTCAGCTGCTTTTACCAAAGAATATTCTCCAGATAATTGACGGGCCTCCGCATCGTTAATGGTGAGCACATCCACTTCCTTTAAAACGAGCTTTAAATCGTTCATGGCTACATCCATCCAGAAATTCATGGTATCTAAAACAACCAATTTTGGGCGTTTTTTGAGTCGCTGAATGGTAGTTAATTGTACTTGAGGTACTAAATTCCCCAATAAAAGAAATTCGCAATCCTGATAAGATTCCGGAATGATGGGATCAAAATTGGCCAATACGTTTAAGTCGGTAACCAGTGTATCGCGGCTATTCATATCGGTATGGTATTTACCCGACCAGAAGAATGATTTTTCGCCTTGTTTAATTTGCAAACCTTCGGTACTGATCCCGTGATCTTCAAACGACTGGATGTCTTCTTTCGGGAAATCATCACCAACTACGGCCACGATCTTTACATTTTTGTAAAAATAAGAGGCAGAGAGGCTGGCATAGGTGGCCGCACCACCCACAATTTTATCCGTTTTTCCGAAGGGAGTTTCAATGGCATCAAAGGCTACGGTTCCAATTACAACAAGGCTCATAATTTTTTAAATTTTTCGTCGGCAAATATTGCATAAATAATTTTAAATCCCGAATATTGCAATCGCAATTAGGGCAAAGGGCTTTCAGTCCTTTGTTAACCGGAATTCCTGAGTAGCTCAGCCGGTTAGAGCATCTGACTGTTAATCAGAGGGTCGCTGGTTCGAGCCCAGCCTCAGGAGCAAGAGTGCACAAGGCGACAGAAATGTCGCCT
>CANHCS010000024.1 GCA_947459195.1 Sphingobacteriaceae bacterium | reverse complement strand
TTATTTTTTGAGTCCGATCTCTCTTAAACGCTCGTCCAAGTATTCACCCGCAGTTATATCATCGTATGCTTTTGGATTATCGGAATCGATACAAGAATCGAGGCAGCTTAAATCCATATCAGATTTGGGATGCAAGAAGAAAGGAACCGAAAAACGAGATGTTTTCATCAATTCTCTTGGCGGATTCACCACACGGTGGGTGGTCGATTTTAGTTTGTTATTGGTGAGTCGCTGCAGCATATCGCCCACATTCACTACAATATCTTCACCTTTAGCTTTTACAGGGAACCATTCGCCTTCACGAGTCAATACCTCCAGCCCATCGGCGCTGGCGCCAATTAATAAAGTAATTAGGTTGATGTCTTCGTGTGCCCCTGCTCTCACTGCATCCGCAGGAATGCTTTCCGGATTTTCAATCGGGAAATAATGAATCGCTCTCAAAATGGAGTTCCCATTGTGCACTTTATCGTCGAAGTAGTGGGTAGGCAGTTGCAGGTAATCGGCAATGGCATGTAAGAGGTGCTTGCCCGAAGCCTCCAATTTTTCATAAACTTCCTGAGTAATGGTATTGAAGCGGGGTGCTTCCGCCACTACTTGATTTTCAGGATATTCTGCTTTTACCGGATCGTTATCTTTTACCGTTTGGCCACGTTGCCAAAACTCTTTCAAATCGGGCGTAAGCGCATCTTTTGCTTTTTCTTTCCCTTTACTGGTATAGCCGCGTTGGCCTGCCAGTTCGGGGATTTCGTATTTCATTTTTACGGCCTCCGGCAGGTCGAAAAAGTTTTTAACTTCTTTGTAGAGTTCTTCAATTAATGCAGGCGTCATGCCATGGTTGGCAATGGTGGCAAAACCAGTTTCCTGATAAGCGGATCCCAAGTCATCAGAAAATTTTTTCTTCTGTTCTGGGCTTCCGTAGATGTAATCGTTAAGGTCGAGGCGTGGGATATTTACTACTGCCATGATCGTAATTTAAGTTTAACGAATATACAATGTATTGTGGATAAGCCTGAAAAATATCTTTTAAAATTTAGCTAAGTGCTTGTTATTAAATGATTTGCTGTTTTCAACATTGGTATTGCTACCCGACAAAATGCCTAAAAATTAAATTTCAGATTTTTTTTGAGGAATAAGAGATACCTTCTATATTTGCAGTCCCCAATGGAGGCTTAGCTCAGCTGGTTCAGAGCATCTGCCTTACAAGCAGAGGGTCACTGGTTCGAATCCAGTAGCCTCCACACTAAAAATCAAGCACTTACGGTATACGTAGGTGCTTTTTTTTGTTTCATAGCGATTTTTCTAGACTTAATTTTAGAGGGCTTTTTGAGGCATTTTTAGCCTGGTTTTTGCAAATTTTTTGCAAATCATGACCATAACCACACCTTATTATGGTACATGTTAAGACCCTTCTGGACACCAGAAGACGGAAAGTAGATGGAACCTATCCTATCATCTACAGAATTACCCAATACAACAAAGTTTATACCCTTGCTTCAGGTATCTCTATCCCTGCAGAATTTTGGCTTCAAAACGCTTCAGAAATTGATAGAACTTACCCCAATGCGGTACAGTTTAATCAGCAGTTGGCTAAAAAGTATGTGGAAATACGGCGTGCTGTTTTAGAGCTGGGAGAGGAGTTCACTATGGAGGCTTTAAAAGCAATTTTAGTTGGGAAACCCAAGGCCAAGAATGTCATCACCTTTAAAGCTTTTGCTGAGGAATTGATAGCCGATATGCACCAGCTGAACAAAACTGGGAATGCCATCATCTACCAAACCGCAGTAAACAGGTTCTTGGAGTTTTGTGGAGACCCTAAAATCAGTTTTCCTCAAATCACCTATAATTTGTTGGAGAAATTCAGCCAACAGTTAGCGTTACAAGGGTTGAAGTTGAATAGTATTTCAAACTATTTCAGAACCCTACGGGCTATCTACAATAAGGCCATCAAACGTAAAGTGGTTGATCGTTCTCATTACCCATTTTATGAGTTACAGGTCAAGTATGAAAGAACTCAGAAAAGAGCGGTTTTAAGGCAGGATATTGCAAAGCTGGAGCAACTAGATCTATCAGATAATAAAGCCGCTGAGAGGGCCTTAAAATGCTTCCTGTTGAGCTTCTATTTAATTGGTATATCCTTCACCGATTTAGCTTATCTGACTCCAAAGAATCTGGTGGATGGGAGAGTGATTTATCGCAGGAGAAAGACCCACAAGCTTTACAGTATCAAACTTTTCCCAAAGGCCGAAGCTATTCTTAATGAGCTTCATCAGCCAGGGGCTCAATACTTTTTGCCGATACTACCTAATGATATCACCGAGGATAGCTTACGGGCGAAGGAATTGATCAACCAATGGATCAAAACCACCAATAAGTATTTGAAACGGTTAGGTGAGCATGTTGGTATCAATGCCCAATTAACTACGTATGTTGCCAGGCACACCTTTGCTACATGTGCAAAGCGATTAGGTTACTCAAATGAGCTGATTGCTGAAGCTCTAGGACACGAGTATGGTAACCGTATCACCAACATTTACTTAGATAGCTTTGATAAAGCAGTGGTGGATGAGATGCATGGGAGGGTGATTACATAAAATTCACAATTATTGGAATGTGAAACCCTCTTAGGATTACCTGAGAGGGTTTTGTGTTTGTGGGGTGTGTTAAATGGTGTGCTGAAAGGAGTTAAAAAGAAAAATTGACCGCAATAGACAGTGAGCGTATTCGGTCGGTACTTCCACCAGGAGCGTTTACAAAGTCATATCCATATTGTTGGTGACGATACCCAGTTTCTAATCCCCAATAACCATTCTTCCCCGATTTGAACCGCCATCCTGCACCAACCCCTCCCATCATCCCTCCATTAATGTTTTCTGTGATTGTAAAGGCGTATCCTAATTTACTGTATACAAAAGGTGTATTCTTTTTATTCCTGAAATAATATTCAAAATCTGCATAAACGGGATACATAGAAATGGTAGGATCAATGTATGCTGCCGAACCAATTCCAATTCCCACCGCTGTTTGTGGACCTAAATAGATACCGTTAATAAAACTCAACTCGGTGCCACGCTGTTTGTTAAAAGCACTCACATCTTGATTATCTAATCCTGGCAAGAAACCTATTTTAATCTTATTGAAGTAATTACCTTTTCGGTTTTGGCCGATTACAGACGTTGAGAAAACTGAAAGAATAATAAATAGAAATAGTTCGAATTTTAGTGATTTCATGGTTGGTTAAGTGTATTGGGAGTAATAATAACTGTTAGACGTCGATATCTTTGAATAGGTTGCTTAATAACTAATATAAAAAATAAAGTTGTTGAGCGAAAATCCTTTTTATCAATGAATATTAATTGAGGATTAATTGAAGGACCTCGAGGTCATGCAGCGCAAAAATGAGTAAGATCAAATTCGCCAACATTCTTTCGCCCAGCTTCCAATAATAAACATTTGGGGACCTAGTCAGTTCTTTTTTATGCTTCATTATTAATTTCCACATTGACACCTGTAGACCTATTGTAGTTAATAACAATGGGGCAACGAGTAGGTACCATTCTTTACTCAGCTCAAATCGATAGGCTATCCCACTTAGAATATAACCTAGTATGGTAAGTATACTCGAAACCTCACTTATGGAATCAAGCTTTTCTTCTATTGAAGCAAATGGTTTGGTAAAGAAATTCATATGTATATTAAAAAATTTATTACACAATTTTAACTACAAATATTGTAAATATCAAAATATAAACTACATTTGTGATAAATATAAATATATGAGCCAATATCACCTAGCAGAATTTGAAGAAATCGTATTACTTACAGTAAGTATACTCGATGGGAATGCCTATGGCCTCAGTATCATCGAAGAGATTGATAAACGAATCCACCGTAAGGTGAGTTTAGGAGCGATACAAACCGTTCTGAAGCGACTGGAAGAAAAGAAATTCCTGAAATCAGAATTTGGGGAAGCCACCAAAATACGCGGAGGTAAACGTAAACGGTACTATACCATTACAGGAGAGGGCCACTCAATATTGAAAGAAACCAAGGAGCAACGTATGGGCTTGTGGGAAGCAGTCCCCGCCTATTCTATTCAATTTTCATGATGTCGCATAAACAAATCCCAGATCCTCCACGCCTATTTCTGAATTTCTTAAGATGGTTTTGTAAAGCAGAACTGTTGGAAGAAATTGAAGGTGACCTGATTGAGCAGTATCAATTAAATGCAAAAAAGAAGGGTGTATTCAAAGCAAAACTTGGTTTTGCCAAAGAAGTGCTTCTCTTATTCCGACCTGGAATTTATGGTGAGATGAGAAAATTATTTTCCAGGATTTTAAATACCCCTGCATTGAAGCTAGAGTCAGTAATAGGATATTTGTTTATGGTATCAATGTTTATCGTTAGCCGTGAGTATAAAGATGTCGTTCTTATTATGTTTTCCATTTTTGGCATTTACTTCACTCTACAAAGGTTAATTAGAAAAAAACGACAAGATCAGGAAAACGGCACTCACTTATTTGAAAAGGATTTGAGAGGTATTGGATTTAGGATGATTTTCATTATTGGGATTGTGGTAACTTTTTATTTTTTAGTCTCTATTTAATGTTAATCATGAGGTCATCCATAATTAAACTGGTTGCTGGTATCTCATATCCTTTAACTTTAACTTGTAAGGCCTCAGAGTTGACTTTGCAATTTCAGTTCATGAAAATTGTAGATGGATTGTTTCGAATCGAAAATACCGGTCATCTGATCAATTCATGGCTTCAGTTATTTGCAGTTACAGCTCTGGTATTAACGGCAATCCTATTCCCCAAGGGACATTCATTTGAAAGGTTATTGTTTTTATTGTCATCATGGGTACTATTATCTAATTCCGTATTAAATTATATTAATTTCAAAATTTGTGCCCCATTTTCCCCATGGTATTCTTTAGTCAGTTTAGCTATTAGTGTTATTTTCTGGGTTGCTATTTTTAGTTATTCAAGGATCTTGTGGAATAAGCATTACTATCAAAATAATTAACGATTAGATTGTCAACTATGAACAATAAATCACCAATACCTATTTTGGAATTCATTTTCATGAACTTTAACCGTGTAGGTATCGCTTTAGTGGTTGTGCCCATCCTATACATCTTCGAATCCATAATACCGGAACTACTTTTTAACATGTTACTGGCACCGGCCATACTGCTCAGCATCTACTTCATCATCCGGAGTTATAAACTTTATCTAAAAGACCTGGAAGATTTGAATAAAGAGTAAGTATTAGGTGCAATTTGATTTTAGGGTACAGGTAATACAATAAAATCTAAGATCAATCCCTACTCCAGATAGCATGTTCATTATTATGTTAGGAATCTCTCCATATTTATTCTTTCCTTACCAAATAACAGGATTTATTGTATAATATATTGACAAAGAGTATTTTAATTCATATTTTTAATAATTAGATGGGGCGACAGAGAGATAAAACTATTTAAAGACATAAAAAAATGAAAAAACTGACTTTACTAATTTTATTTACATCAGTAACCTTTGTATGTTTTTCTCAACAAAAACATAATCATTCTAAAAAACACACTATTGAGTTCGATAGCACTTTGATAAAAGAAATTAATGGTTGGATCCTAACCTATGGGAGGCCAACAGGATCTAATCAAAATTTAGCTTCTGAAATCACATTTGAAGCAGATAGCTTTAATGTTGAGGAGTTCCGAAATTGGATTTTAAAAAATGGAAGACCAACAAACCCAAAACACCCTACAATTTCAGTTCCAAATTGCGCAAAATGCTTCAAGCGCCATATAAAGCATCATTCCAAGTCTAATAACGCACATCTTGATATTTAAATTAGATAGATTGATTATTTATTCCAGCTAAATTTCATCTATACTTATTGATTTACTTTCTAGAGATAACCCATGTACTATGTAAAGGTTATGGTAAGTATGGAGCGCTGTTATACCAAGTTACCGTAGATTCTGCTTTAAAATATAATTCACCCTCCACGCGTGAGGAAACTGCGTGAGGAGGAAGAATAAACACCTCACTCAATCGAGTTGAAAAAAGTGTAAATACGGACAATAAACGATGATTTTATACCCTAAACACGATTCATAACCCTGAGGTCGGCAGTTCGATCCTGCTCCCCGCTACAAAAAATGCCTCCATGGAGGCATTTTTTATTTCTAAAGTGTTTACGCATCTATTTCGTTGTTTTCAGTGCCAATTCAATAGCTTTTTCGGCATTGATAATCCCGCCGCTGGAACATAATTCTGAAAAACTCAAACGAGTGTTCCCTTGCTCTCCCCTCACTTTTACATTTTGTTCCACTTTTTGGACCGATTGTACAATCAAATCTTTTACAGCCATTGCACTTAGTTGAGGGAAATAAGATCTTAACATCGCCGCCAAGCCCCCTTTCATTTTCAAGCAAATAAATACCCTCCGCAAAACTTTCAAAATCGAGCTGGATTTTAATTTAAGAGCAGACGATCGTTTAAGATATACAGATGAATGGGACCAAATTTATATATACTGCAGAAGTAGAATTCGGTCAATTCGAATACTATGAATCCGTTCGTAGAATTTTAAGATGTAAAGGATTTATTTAATGATGTATATGCTACCTAATTTATCCATAGTTTGATTATTACATTATATTACTGCAATAGATACTCTTTTTTAAACAAAGTTATCTCCATGGTTACCACCTCATTACTAAATTCTCTTAATGGTATTTCTACTTCTGCACCAGTATTCAGGTTCATTATTTTCAACGTGCTGAATAATGATTTATCCTTTACATGAATTTCAGTTTTTCCATCAATTGCAATTGAACCAGAAACCAGTATCTGATCTTTTCTTCTGTCTTTTAATGCCCAAGTGCTCTGTTCGAGAGGTTTATTCTGATTGTTCCCATCCAAAACGGTTATAAAGAATATAACTGCATCTTTTTGAGGATTATAGTTTCTTAGCTTTTCCCTTTTTATAAGCCTAATTTTAGACTCACTACTATCATTTTCGAAGATTAAATAGTTAATACGTGCTGAATGACCCAAATGATACTGATAAAAACTTAAATCTTCTGCTTTTAAGAAATTGCAGTAAAAACTAAAGACCAGGAGAATTAATACTTTGTTTGTCATAGTTGTATAATTCAAGTGAGGCTATAGACAACTCTTCTAAAATAATGTAAGAAACTGACCAATCAAAATCGAGGTATTTCAGTAGGGATTAAATTCTTTTTTTCTCTAATACAATTACCCCATTAGTTTTTGATAACTCTCTTCATCCATATATTCTAACAGGTCTCCGGGCTGACAATCAAGTACTTTACATATCTCTTCAAGTGTGGAGAAACGAATAGCCTTAGCTTTCCCGCTTTTCAGAACACTCATATTCGCAATAGTAATTCCTACCCGAAGACTAAGCTCTGTTAGGTTCAATTTTCTTTTGGCGAGCATTACATCTAAATTTACAACTATGGGCATCTTAAATAGTTAAGTCTTGATCTTTTTGCAATTGATATCCCCTTTTCATCATTTTCCCAATCCACGCAAGTCCAATTCCAGACCACAACATCCAGGAATTCTCAAGCTGGACAAGCATGTATTCATTATTGGTTGTCTCCAGGACTGTTGATCTAAAACTACGATAGGTATATCTTTCTATGAAGTAAAATAAAATTAAGGAAAGTGCCGCAATTGATATGGGTCGGGATACATCTTTGCCAAAAAAATCACTTGGATTTAAATTTAACGTGACCAGTAAACCGCAATAACAAATTATCAAAAAAGTAAGTGAGTTTAAAGGTGACGGTCCAATGTTATTCTCAAGTACAAAATTGTAAAACCAGTTAGAAGAATCTAATTGAAACTTATATTCATGAACAACCGTTGCATTTGGGGACTTTTTATCTATTTGCGGATTCTTGTCTTTAAGTGCTACTTCGAAAATGAGCTGCTTTTTATCAGCAGTAATTACTTCAGCAGCTTCAAAGAGTGTAAAAACGATTAGAAATACGAATAATATCCTTGAAGAAAAGAAATGACCATGGCCCCATTTTTTAATTGTTTTCATGTTTTAAAGTAATTTTATACTGCAAATAAATAATAAATTATTGAATAACAATAAATATAATTAATACTTATAAATTAACACTAAAAAAAGCTTTTAAATTGAGGTGCATAAAATCTTGCATAGTTTTTGCCCTTGAAATATTCAACTTGTACTCATAGATGATTTAATGCATGTTTAGGGAGCGCCGAGGTTAAGGGTCAAATAATTCTATATGTAATTAAAAAGGAGTAATTAATATTTATTATCTGCTGCGGTTCCTTTTATCTACAAAAGCTACATAGCACTGATACCTAAAATTAGTCTCAGAAGATTTTCTAAATCGTTGGGCGATAAAACAGAAGAATGTGAGCCCTAGTTATACAACTAACTGGGGAGATGTGTTAAGAGTGAAATAATAAAAAGTTTAACACGATCTGGTTTTCAGGCAATCTTTATGTTTAGTTACGGTTTATTAATTTGTCTTATTGGGAGTAATGATTACTCCCAAATAGTTTTTTTAACTGTCTCACTTAACACGTCTACTAGAATATCTCGAATGCCTTTTGCGAACTTCACTCCAGCTTTACTGACATATTTCTTATATTTCAGTTGAGCAACTATTGAATCAGTGTCCTCTGAGACAAGAGAATCTATACTCTTCTTTAAATCCTCTTTTTCTTCATCTGAAAGTTTATCTGTGAAGTCAATAAGTTTCTTTGCCGCAATTGATTGTTTCTCGGTCCAGGGATAACGCTTACCGCAATTATAACAGAATTTCGGCCTTGTATAATCAGTTGAGAATTCGAAGCCACCTTTGAATAATCCTCTTATTTGTGCTTCACATTTTGGACAATTACAAATGGTAATTTCACCACAAGTTTCGCAAAAACATGAGTTAGAGATTGTCTCAAGTGTACGATTGATAATATGTCCATTTAAACAAATTTGTGCTGACCAATATTCTGACATTTTGATATTATTTATGATCCTTAAGCCGTTCTATAATTACTTAAAAGTGGGATTTAATTTTTAACCACCATATCCCAAAAGGTAATTAAACTTAATAATTACATTGAAATATTATTGATAAGTTGAAAACTTATACAAATTTGCAGAGATATCTAAACCATTGGCTAACATGGTCAATGTTTATTGATATATAGTCATGTTAAGGTTTTTAAAATTACCAATTTCACATTTTCATACCTTTATTAAAAAAGTGAAATCAGGAAGGTGGGCTAGGTTATCACTGATTTTTCCATCCGCATGTGTTCTTAGAAATTCATTTGACGAAGTTCTCACCACAGTAACTTTAGATCCAATAATCCATTTGCTAGAAGTATAACTCCAATAAATTGTCTTTAAGTTATTATTAGTATCAGACGCTAAAGCAATTGCTTGAGATTTAGTTTGCTTCATAACTTGGATTTCCCCAGATGGCAACTCTTCGTAGATAATGTAATCAGTGATATCGCCAGTAGAAGACTTAATAATTCCTGTGATAAAATAGTTTTTCATAATAGAGAATTTTAACCTGTAAGAATAAATAACTTGTCCTATAAAATTAAGGGATTTATTCTTAAACCGTAAAATCAAGTTTCAACAAATTAGTATTTTGTAAGACTGTAGATTAGTTTAATATAAACTCAGGTTTGATGGAAAATCAATCTTCTCAAATGTTAAATGATGAATACAAAAACTTGGTTGTCTTAGAAAAGTATAAGGATAACGCATCAGGTAAAACAACCAAGCTAAGTCAAGAGATGAAGTTTCTTCCAAGTGGACTTGTCCACAAAGAAGAAACAGGTATGGGCGCTACAACCTTAGAACTCAAATGTAAGAGGAATTCTATCATTGTTGAACCCATTAAGATTACAGCATCAAGCAAGGCTTATAAACACTCCAAATCAGCCAAAACGAAAGTCTTATATGTAGGAAGTGAGACGAAGTTCCACCCTGGTAAAGTCTCCAAAGGTGCAATTGAGCAATATGCCAATAGTCGGAAAATCAAATACAAAAAGATTATCGTAGTAGCGGATAGCTTGTATAGGGTAATAGATGCAATTGGAGAGGATGTTTTTAAAGATTACTTCTTACTCATAGATGAAGCAGACTCCTTTCAAATGGATAGTACATTTAGAAGAAGCATGGAAGAATGTATGTCTTACTACAAGAGGTTTGAACCACAAAACAGATGCTTGCTCTCTTCTACATTATTGGATTTTTCTGATCCAGATTTGGTTGATGAGCCTAAAACGATCATTAAGTATGATCAACCGACTATCAGAGATATTGATGTTATATTCAATTCTGGTAGGAACTTACTTGGAGCAGCGATCGAGAGAATCAGAAAATTGCTCAATGAGTCTTCAAAAGATAAAATTCTGATTGCCTACAACTCTGTAAGTGGTTGTTATGATATGGCTGAGCATCTAGTAAAAGAAGAGATTGTCAAAAGGAATCAGATAGCTATTCTTTGTAGTTTGAACAGCAAATCTAAGGTGGACGTTTACTTCAAAGAGTTAGAAAGCGATAAGCTACCTAACAAGATCAATTTTATAACATCTGCTTATTTCACAGGTTTTGATCTCAATGAGTCCTATCACCTGATCTCCATATCAGAAAACAAGAGAGTGATTCACTCACTCTCGGACAAAAGACTCAAACAAATTGCAGGTAGATGTAGAAAGAAACTTCTTTCTGAGACCATAATACATGATATGGTTCCACTTAATAGTAAGATAGTGGAGGTATCCAAAGAGGAGTTATTAGAAGCAGCACAAGTTCAGCTAGATTCCATTAAGTGTATAGAGAGGCAATACAAAAAGAGCAGAATACTCAAAGAGATTTTTTTGCAGGTCACAGATTCGCTAATTAACTCCTTAGAGAAGAATGGTTATCAGTATGTCAGAATTAACCCAAATACCAATCAAGCTGAGATCTCATACCTAAATATCGATGCAAACTTGGAGTTAAATAGAACAAGATTCGAATTATACAAAAACTATAAGGCTTTAACTATCAAACTTCAGGAACAAGGCCACAAAGTCAATTTCACATTCAGTCAAAATGAGGAAGAGGTTAATAAGCTAGATGTAGAGAAGCAAGACAGAATTACTAAGATTGAATCGATGATTGGGTTATTAAGGGGAGTTAAATCTGAAAGAGACCTCTATCAACTGGATGGACTCAAGGGATTAGACTCCTTACAAAAGAAGATCTTAAATAACTTTAAAGAATTGTATGGACATATAGACTCCGAGCAAATCCTAGATATGATTTCTGAAGTTTCTCAAAAGCGTGATTCTAGAGAGCTAAATCGATTGATTTGGGCAGCTACCTATTCTATTATGCCAGATGACCATATCTACAAAGGAAGAATGGACAAGTACTTTAAGATAGGTGCTCGTTATTCACCAGATGAGATACAAAAAAGAATGAATCTGGTTCACATGGAAGCAAATATCAATACCCAATTCAGAACCAATAGATCAGCTGTAAACTATCTTAAAAGAATTTTCAAGTGCAAGAGGTACAACGATAGTACATATGGATTAATTTCATCCAATCCCTATGACTTCAAGATTGCTAAGCTTAAAACTGATAATATGGAACAGATAATCCAGCAGTTTGAATAGTACAAATAGTCATATTATTTTATTCAACTAAGTGCACCATTATGGAAAAAAAGTACCCATACGTAGCAATAATAGAAGAGTATTATAAAACCAGTAATGGCAACTTTCTGTGTAGGGAAAAAGACCAGGACATCAATACCCACCCTTATGATTGGCCAATCTTTGTTCCTGAAGAATTCACTTATCAGATCAAGTCACTACCTATCTATGGAATACTCTACAAGGAATCTCACCAGGCTTTTAGAGGTGGTGAACGTATCACCTGTTATATAGTTAGTCATGATAAAGAGGAGCTTGAAGGCATCATCAATCCAGTATTGAATGAAGAAGATAAAGCAAGAGTTGAAAGATTCTGGAATAAAGTCAAAAACAAGACTTAACATTTGATATAGATCTCAATCGAACAAAGGAAGGTCTTCCCCTCCAAAAGGTTTTCAAGCCACATTAAAAAACATAGAAAAATACAATCGTTGTTTTTTTTTGAATGAAAATCTTTCGAATTGGCCAGAATGCTGAGGAAATTTGTGAACATTCTGCTCAAGAACCAACAGCTCCCCAGCCCCTCTAATTGATTTCCTGGGAGGATCTAAATAATAACCTTAAAAATAAGTTTGGAGGTACTCGTTGACACCTTTAAGTCAGAGCGAGATTTGAACTTATACCTATACCTGACTAGCCAAAAGTTTTCAAAAACCAGTCAGTTGCTGTTCTTCTTCATTTTTATTAAGCGGTTTAGTCACAAAACACTACAGGCTAAAAATGGGCACGCACAAGTAACTACCTTGCACTAAAAAACCTGGAATATGTAGTTATTGGAAATGTGTTCTCAGCAGAGAAATAAGTTAGCTGATTCACTTTACAAAGGTACGAAACCAAGTTTCACAAATACAAGAAAATGGGCTATTGGATGAACTTTTTGTATAACGAATTTGATTAGAGTTTATGAGTGTGAGAGTAGATGTGTCATCACTGTACCAATTAAAGCATGACTTCACAAAAATCACTACATGAGGCACATAGATTATTAATATAGCTTTTAATAACTTTTCTGGTTATCGTTAGATAATCAAAAAAGTTAGTGTATGCGACTGTAAAGGGTACTCCCAATTAAAACCCCACCTACAATCTGAGACACTAGGATATCCCCCTGGGTCTGCTAATCAAATTCATTATTTCATTTTAAAACTTTTAAAAATGGTATCAGTAACATCATACGCATTACGCATGCGTAAGGACGGAAGCACCTTTGTGGTGCTAGAATTAACAGGTGGCTTGGAAATCATCCAATCCAGTAACACAGGTAAACATTATGCAACAGTAAGGAAGTGTACTATCCCCAGCACCTTCTCTGAAGAGATTGCAAAAACCATGGTGGGACAATCCTTACCAGGGAACATTGTTAAAGAGGAGGTTGATCCTTATGAGTACAAGAACCAACGTACAGGTGAGATCATGCTTCTGAATCACTCCTACGCTTTCCAGCCTGAAGGAGCAACCAGCACCATTGGTCAAACCAAGGTGATGGAAATGGAGCTAGCCTGAGGGCAAACAATTCAACTAGTGAAGGACAGGACCTAACAGCTTCTGTCCTTCTTTTTTACCCAACTAATAGAACATCATGAAAGCTAAACCAAGTATCAGTAAATACGACCAGCAATCCCTCATGCTCATTAATGCAAAAGGAAGGCTCAGAAGGCTTAATACGCCCTTTAGAGTGGAATGCATCAAACCCATACACAGGATTCATCATCAGCATACAGTATATGTCACCTGCATCAATGAACATCCCTCAGAAAAGCTCTTATATCGCGTGCTCAATGAATGGATTCCCTACCACCATTTTCAACTCATCACCTACTATTAAATGGGGCATTTATGCCCTAATAATCCATTTTTCACTCTATTAGCTTTGGTTTCAGGCGTAAACAATAAATAAATTACTGCGGCTCTCCGTATGGTGTGATCTTAATTTCCAGCTCACATGAACAGTTTTGAGTATATAAATGCTGGTTGATGTTAAAAAAATCGTTCTGTATAGCTTTTATTTTTTGCTCACGCATTTTAACATCCTCTTCACTATCTTCTTGATTAACCCTATCCTCATGCAGTTTAATCAAGACTTGCTTGAAATCATTCAGCAGCGATCTTGTTTCGTTTCTCGTTAAAAGGCCGTCGTGTAATTTGATTTTCATGATATGAGGTATTACTGTCCTTGACCCAGTGAATAAGAGGCCTTTCCATCAAAATTGTACAGATTTTCTGTTTTTATCACATCTATACCCTTTGAATTTGCAAGTTGTAGCAATTGAATAATCTGTTCTTTCGAAATAAAATTCTCAGTTTGCGCTTTAAATCTACATCTCCAATGATCCGTACAAAATGTTTCGTTGAAACCATCAGGCCACACCTTAATACCCCGGTTTGTGATCATGCTTACTTGTACCTCTGCTGATTCTAATTGCTTCATCTCTAGGGCTAGCTCATTTGGATCACTGCCTGTCCAGTTAACAAACAAATCAACTCCAACCAAATCTTTTTTGCGAGGAGATTTTCTTTTGTACTTTGGAAGATTGAGTTTAGCATTATTGGAATAGGACACCGATTTCATGATGCTTGGCTTCATGCCTAAATTCGCGATTACCGCATTGGCAAATTCTTTGGTTCCCACTTTTTGCTTACTTATACCTTCTTTATAGATATCGTAAGTGTGGATACCATCTTCAATAGTTTTCAGCCAAGCATTTTGAATCTTTTCGGCCACATCTGCTTGTCCAATATGAATCAGCATTTGAACAGCACCTTGTAGTAATCCAGACGGGTTAGCCATATTTTGCCCAGCTCTACGTGGTGCAGAACCATGAATTGCTTCAAACATTGCACACTCTTCACCAATATTGGAAGAACCAGCAAGTCCGACTGAACCTGCAATTTGGGCTGCAACATCACTCAAAACATCTCCATACAAGTTTGGCATTACAATTACATCAAAGGCCTCAGGAGTATCGGCCATTTTTGCTGCTCCAATATCAATGATCCAGTGTTCATTTTCAATTTCAGGGTATTCTTTAGCAATTTCATCAAAAACCTGATGGAATAATCCATCTGTTTGCTTCATGATATTATCCTTAGTAAAGCAGGTTACTTTCTTTCTGCCGTATTGCTTTGCGTACTCAAAGGCATAACGAATAATTTTTTCACAGCCTGGTCTGCTAATCAGCTTCAAACATTGAACTACTTCATCTGTTTGCTGGTGTTCAATACCGGCATACAAATCTTCCTCATTCTCTCTTACAATTACGATATCCATTTGCGGATGCTTGGTATCCACATAAGGGTGTAAGCTAAAACAAGGTCTGATGTTGGCATACAGTCCTAAAAATTTACGTGTAGATACATTTAAACTCTTGTATCCGCCACCTTGTGGTGTAGTAATTGGAGCCTTGAGAAATACTTTGTTTTTGCGAATAACATCCCAAGATTCTTTTGAAATCCCGGCATTATTTCCTGATAAGTACACCTTCTCACCAACCTCAATTTCGTCAACAATAATTTCTGCACCTGCAGCTTTCATGATCTCAAGGGTTGCATCCATAATTTCTGGACCAATACCGTCACCTTTTGCTACTGTAATTCTTTTCATGATTATCTTTTTTTGCTTCAGCAAAATTAGAAACCAACAATCATGTATTATTATTTATATTTGAAATAAATATCATAAATATAATTTATGAACTATACCCTCAACCAACTCAGAATTTTCCTTAAGGTAGCTGAAACGAAGAGTATAACCAGGGCTTCTGAAGAGCTACATTTGACACAGCCTGCAGTCTCAATTCAACTCAGAAATTTCCAGCAACAATTTCATATGCCCCTGATTGAAGTAATCAATAAAAAGATATATGTTACCGATTTTGGGAATGAGATCGTTGAATCTGCAAAGAAAATTATTGATGAAGTTCATACGATAAGCTATAAAATGCATGCTTTTCAAGGAGAGCTTACAGGTAAATTAAAAATTTCTGTAGTATCAACAGGTAAATACATCGCACCTTATTTCATTGCTGATTTCATGAAACAACATAAAGGCGTTGAGCTGCTCCTTGATGTTACCAACAAGGCTCAAGTATTGAGAAGTTTGGAAAACAATGAAGTTGATTTCTCATTTGTATCAGTAATGCCCGATAACGTACGAGTAGAAAGAGAGGAATTGATGCAAAATAAGTTGTATGTCATAGGCAATATGGAGCATAAATTTCAGAATAGCTATTATGATGGTAGCATTTTTGAAACCATTCCACTTATTTATCGCGAGCAGGGATCTGGGACACGACATGTTATGGAAAAATTCATCCATGAGAACAATTTACCTGTAAAAATGAAAATGGAATTAACAAGTAACGAAGCTGTAAAACAAGCTGTGATATCAGGGCTAGGTTATTCAATCATGCCGCTGATAGGTATAAAAAACGAACTACAAAATAATCAATTGCAGATTATACCTGTAAAAGGCTTTCCAATAAGTTCATCATGGTCATTAATCTGGTTAAAGAATAAAACCCTTTCTCCTTTATCGAAGGCATTCTTAGACTATCTAAAAGAAAAAAAAGAAGCGATAATTCGAGATAAGTATAGCTGGATTGATTCCTATTAACTCATCTCAAGAGTGATAATTCTGACTAAATTGAGCAATCTTTAGCTGATTTCCATTAAAAGTTACTAAAACTTTGCTCACAAAGTAACTCCTAATTAATTGTTATTATTTACCCGTTCATGGTTTGCACATACTTTGCACAAAGACCAAAACCCCTTTTTAGCTAGCTAGGAAGCACGATCTTATCTGCCTTACAAGCAGAGGGTCACTGGTTCGAATCCAGTAGCCTCCACAATAAAAAGCCCCTCAGATGAATTTCTGAGGGGCTTTTGTTTATTTTATGAATCAAAACGTGCTAAACAATAATCTTTTATTCAATATCACTTATAAACCCTTGGGTAAGTTTTTGCAAAGCATTTCGCATCTCCTCGGTGAATTCCCACATATTATCACCACCTCGCTTCATGTTGGTGAAATTTGAGAACCTCATTTCAAATTCAGAGTTTGATATGGTTTTTAACAAATCATAGGGTAATTCAAACCTGATTTTTTGGTTAATTTCAATCATTGAGTGAATTAAATCGCGTTTATTTTCTTCTCTAATGTTCTCAACTAAAATTGATTTAATAGAAGTTTTGCCATCTTTTTTAAGTATATCTAATGAACAATTTTCTGCACTTAGATGTGTATCGCTGCTAGAGTCGTTTGAAAGATCGGATGTTCTAAAAAGAAATTCAATAAAATAATTTTTGTCACTTTCTTTCTCTATTCTCAAAATAGTGGCGTATAGCCCTATATGTTTGTTAAGTCGAACAGATGGTATTTGCATTTCCCAATCAAATAGGCAGATTGATTGGTTAACCGAATTGTGCGTCGTTCCTAGAATCCCTGCACTTTTGAAACGAGAATTTCTTATTGTAGCCAAATAATTTACTCCGTCAAATTTATCTTTGCTGAATTCAGTTTTGTCTAATTTACTTCCAGATTCTTTTTGATCAACAGCTCTTTTTTCTGCATTTAACTTTTTATCTTCTTCTTCTTTCAATCTCTTTTCTTCTTTTTCAATAAGACTTTTTTTCACTCCTTCATAGCTGAGTGGAGTTAATAATACAATATCTATGACTAGAATAATTGAGATTAAGTTAAAGGCACCCCAGATAAACTCAACTAGCCCATTGTTGGGTTTACCCACCCATAGAGCAAAGAGAACCCAGACAATTACAATAATCGAATTACTAATGACCTTTTTTTTGTTTTTGGCTTTTAATGCCAAAATTTCATTTTCCTGAATAGTGATTTTAGATTCCTTCATTGCTGTATTTTTTAAAAATTAATTAATAAATGAGTAACACGAACATTTTTAATGTTAATCTGATTTTGATTCTAATCAAAAAAAAAATAGGTGAATTAGTATTTCACATAATTAAATAAGGCTTATTTAATTATGCATTAGCACGTTTGATAGTAATCGTTACCAACAATGAAAAAAAATCATCATAAGCTTGTAAATACTTATAGCGGTTGGCTAAGCAAGTCGGCATTTGATATGCTTATCTAATGCAATCAACATGGTGGATGAAGAGTCAATTTTATGGAATAATCAACGGCTGAAAAATAATGCATTCACATTATCTATTGGGTTTAGGCTCTGAGTTTAAATAGCATGGTTCATATGTAAAAAAAGGCCCTGAATTTCAGGGCCTTTTTTATTGGATCTTACACACAACCTTGTGCCAGCATGGCATCGGCCACTTTCACAAAGCCGGCAATATTCGCACCTTGTACATAGTTAATTCCTTTGCCATCTTTTCCGTATTGGAGACAAGATTGGTGGATGTTTTGCATGATGCTTAATAGGCGTTCATCTACTTCTTTTCTGGTCCAGCCGAATCGCAGGGAGTTTTGGCTCATTTCTAATCCCGAGGTGGCCACCCCGCCGGCATTCGAAGCTTTCCCGGGAGCGAACAAGACACCTTGTTTTAGGAAAAGTTCCGTCGCTTCGAGCGTGGTGGGCATGTTGGCACCTTCGGCCACCGCCATCACTCCGTTTTTGATCAATTCCTGCGCCGATGTAAGATCGAGTTCATTTTGGGTGGCACAAGGGAGCGCTACGCTACACGGCACCATCCAGGGTTTTTTGTCGGGATGGTATTCACATTTAAATCGATCGGCATATTCTTTAATCCTGCCTCTTTTTTCATTTTTCAATTCCATTAAAAAGGCCAGTTTTTCGGCATTGAATCCGTCTTTATCATAGATATAGCCATCAGAATCGGATGCGGTGACCACTTTGGCGCCTAATTCTATACATTTCTCAATGGCAAATTGTGCAACATTCCCCGATCCGGAAACGGTAACGATTTTGCCTTTTAAATCTTCTCCACGTACAGACAACATCTCTTGAAGAAAATAAACACAGCCATAACCGGTTGCCTCGGGTCTTATCAGCGAGCCTCCATAGCTCAAGGCTTTGCCAGTTAACACTCCGGTAAATTCATTATTTAATCTTTTGTATTGCCCGAATAAAAAGCCGATTTCCCGTCCACCCACACCTATATCACCTGCAGGCACATCCGTATTGGAGCCAATGTGTCTGAATAGCTCAGTCATGAAACTTTGGCAAAAGCGCATCACTTCATGGTCCGATTTTCCTTTCGGGTCAAAATCTGAACCCCCTTTACCACCGCCCATGGGTAGGGAGGTTAGGCTATTTTTGAAAACCTGCTCAAAGGCTAAAAATTTAAGGATACTGAGGTTAACCGTTGGGTGAAATCTCAATCCACCTTTATAAGGCCCGATGGCACTGTTCATCTGGATCCTGAAGCCACGATTCATTTGAAATTGGCCTTTATCATCCTGCCAAGGCACCCGAAAAATCACTACCCTCTCCGGCTCAGTCATTCGCTCCAGGAGCTGTGCTTGCTGATAGATTTGATGATCCTGAATAAAAGGGATGAGGGTTTCGGCTACTTCCTGAACCGCTTGTAAGAATTCAGGTTCGTTAGCATTTCGTGCTGAAACACGACTCATGAAGCTTTTTACTTCGATGTTTGTACTCATAATTGGCTGATTTATAGATACAAACTATCAAATAATCATTTTTATTATTCGATTTAGTTACTAATAAATGTTGGTAAGTATTCAAAATGTGGGTCTATTTCATTTATTTTGATCATTATCTTACAACATTAAATTATGTCCACCACACATCACCTACCCGAAAAAGCAGATTTATTCAAAAAGATTTCAGAAAAATTAAGTTCACAGGGTTTTCAAATTGATCAAATCGATATGGAAAGACCATGGGGAGGTTTTTTTGTGATCAATGAGGCGCAGGCGCAGGCTTTTGCCGACCAGTATTTTGGCGGACTGGACGTCAATCAGTTGAAAATTTCCGGTAAACTGAGCCCGAAGATTTTGTTGGTTGCACCACAAACCCGCTTATCCTGGCAATATCATTTTCGTCGTGCGGAGATATGGACGGTGGTAGAAGGAACCGTAGGCGTAATCACTAGCCCAACCGATGAAGAAGGGGAATTGAGGACTTTAAACCAGGGCGATACCATCACCCTCGAGCAGGGCGAACGTCACCGATTAATCGGATTAGATGGCTGGGGCATCCTAGCTGAAATTTGGCAGCACACCGATGCCTCCAATCCTTCTGATGAAAGCGATATTGTTCGTGTTCAGGATGATTTTGGCAGATGATTATAGATATTTGAAATTACACCAAAACCAAACATAAATGGCCAAAGCCGACATTTTTTCTAAAGTTCCTGAATTGAATTATTCGGAGCCCGCAATTGAGACAGATTTTGATGCTTTCAAGGCCGTGGTCAACAGCCGCCGGAGCATCCGGGTTTACGATGCAACGCCGATCCCTGAATCGGTGATGCGTGAGTGTTTGGATATCGCTTTACTGGCTCCCAATTCATCTAATTTACAGACCTGGGAGTTTTTCTGGGTGCGTTCACCGGAGAAAAAAGCCGAATTGGTTCGTTTATGTCTATCACAACCGGCAGCACGTACGGCGCAAGAGCTGGTGGTAGCGGTGGCACGACCGGATTTCTGGAAAATAAATAGAGAAAGAATGCTCGAAGTGCTCACGCAAAACGGAGAGAAAGGAGCTGGATATCAATATTATAAAAAAATTGTGGTCTTGGCATATTCTTTAGGTTTTCTCAATCTAATGGGCTGTTTTAAGAAAATATGGGTGTACCTCCGCGGTCTAAGCCAGGTAACCCCTAGGATTCCAAGTTCTGCAAGCGATATGGAAATTTGGGCTCAAAAAAGTACCGCCCTGGCTTGCCAAAACCTGATGCTAGCTCTTCGAGCTGCCGGCTTCGACTCCTGCCCCATGGAGGGAATGGATGCGGTACGAGTCAAGAAATTGCTAAACCTACCTAGTGCAGCCAAAGTTTGTATGGTGATTAGTGCAGGTAAAAGAGCTCCGAACGGAGTGTATGGCCCGAGGATCCGTTTCGATAATTCTCACTTTATACACGAGGTTTAGTTAAATCCCGCCTTTTTTCGGTACAGCTTTTGATAGACAGCTGCCGACTAACCTTTCTAATATGTCTAAGCGAATATTAATTTGCGATGATGATACCGATATTCTGTCTATCTGTGAATACATATTGTCTGCCCTCGGATGGGAAGTGCATACCCGCACCAATTGTAATGATATCCTTCAAACAGTACGTCGGCTCAAGCCAGACATCATTTTAATGGACAATTGGATCCCTGATACGGGGGGGATTGTAGCCACTCAGCTACTAAAAAAAGATGAGGAAGTTTATCAAATTCCCATTATCTACTTCTCTGCTAATAACGATATCAAGAAGTTGGCACAAGAAGCCGGAGCCAATAATTTTCTATCTAAACCGTTTGATATTAAAGAATTGGAAGACATTGTCCTAAATTTTAAGCATTCTTGATTAAAGTGTTTACAATAGTCAACTTATCGAGCTTTGAAATAATCACCGGTTAAATGAAGCAAGCAAGTCCCACACCACGTAAAATAAGGGAAGATCATTTTACAGAATTGGCCGATCTGATTCCGACGATGATTTGGAAAGTGGATAACGATGGTTCTGCAACGTATGTGAACAAAACTTGGGTCGATTTTACAGGAATGTCTTTTGAAAATAGTTTAGGCTTTGGATGGGGTAATGCTGTACATCCTGAGGATCGGGAGCAGGAGTTTAAAATTTTCATGACTGCTTTTGAAAAAAGGGCGCCCTTTCAATCTAAATTTCGCTTAAGAAGGAGAGATGGGCAGTACCGTTGGGTTCTCAGCCAGGGGAATGTATTGTATAATCCGAAATTTGTTGGTTATATCGGTAGTTTAACAGATATCACCGAGCAAGAGTTGGCGCAACAGGCTACCAAAATTTTAATGCAGAAAAAAGATGAATTCATGAGTATTGCGAGCCACGAACTCAAAACGCCCATCACCAGCATGAAGGCCTCTTTGCAAATTCTGGATCGTTTAACCGTTCAGGAAGACCAGTTGGAGTCTATTCATGGTTTCATTGTTAAGGCTAATAAACAAGTTAATAAACTCATTACCTTGGTAGAAGATCTGCTGGATGTGACCAAGATTCATGCGGGCAAAATGCAGTTCAACCATACTGTTTTTAATGTAGAAGAAGTGCTCACCGATTGTGTTGACCAGATTAAATCTCAGGCCAACAGCCATCAAATCATTATCAATGATACTTGCGAAGTTTTTATTTATGCCGACAGGCACCGAATTGAACAGGTGATCATCAACTTTTTATCTAATGCAATCAAATATTCGCCCGAAACTGACCGGGTATTAGTTAATTTGAAGAAGGACACGCAATCAGTAAAAATCTCTATTCAGGATTTTGGTATTGGGATTCCTTCAGATAAGATTAGCTACATTTTTAATCGATTTTTTAGAGTGGAAGAATCTTCGCAAAAGTTTTCTGGCCTGGGTTTGGGGCTCTATATTTCTTCAGAAATTGTGAAACGCCATGGCGGGGATATTGGGGTAGAGAGCAAAGAAGGAGAGGGGGCAATTTTCTGGTTTACATTGCCTTTATCTCAGGAGCCGCTGGTAATGCAATCTAGCTAAACAGCTCGCTCAAAACAGCCTGTGACCTAATTTCTCCAAAATTGTCGACATGCAAACGGTAGTAATCGAGTAAGTGTTCGAGCAATAATTTACGATCGTTGGACGAGATCTGAAGTGCCTCCAATTCTTCAAATGAGCCTTTCATGAGTTGCAGCCATAAATCAGCCAAAATTGGAGGAATTACGAATGAATGTGGAGGTAAAAAAGAGCTGAATTCGGCATTTTTCAGGTCGAAATAAGCGCCATTCTGGTAAGCATTTTCATCAGGAAAAAAGCCCAGAAAGCGGGTCAGTCTTATTAAAAAATAAAGATGGAAATTGGCCAAGCCCTTTTCCATCTTGTCCAAAAGTTCAATGGCATGAAATAAAAAATCAAACAAAATATCGTCTTTACTTTGCTGTTTCAAGCTTTTGTAAACCACTTCATTCAAGAAGATTGCTATACTACTTTTGACAATATCATAAGGAATGCTCTGAAAAACCGGACTCTGCCGCAACTCGGCCACCCGTTGAATATTGCTGTTCGATTTATGATACACCACCATTTCGAGCAGGTGTAAAGGTTGCAGCATGTTCAGGCTGATTTTTGCTTTCGGTTTCTTCACCCCATTAATCAGGTAAGATTGCAAGCCCAGTTTTTCTGTAAACACCTGCACAATTACACTGCTCTCTGAGTAGTGCGTGGTTTTAAAAACAATTCCCCGGGTTTTTTGAAGCATGACTTTAGCTCGATACGCCTGCCGCCAATTTAGGAAAATTTGTAGTTTTACGGACGATTCACCAATTTATAAAACCGTTTTATGTGGGAAAGGCTATCTAAATTCATCTTGGCTAAGCGTTTGGCCTTTTTGGCATTTTTTCTATTGGCTACCGTTTTCATGGCTTGGCAAGCGTCTCAGGTACGTTTGTCATTCAATGCGGGTAAAATGTTGCCACTAACCGATTCGGCCTACATCAAATACGATCAATTTAAACAGACTTTTGGCGAAGACGGGAGTGTGATGGTGCTGGGTATACAGTCTGAACGACTTTTACAACGTGATTTTTTTAATGATTGGCTTAAACTGAACGAGGAGATCCAGCAGATCAAGGGAATCAAACAAGTACTTTCTTTCGGTAAGCTGATCAGCTTGGATAAAGATACCCTCAATCAAAAATTTGTGGCCAAGCCCATTGCCAGCTATCCGGTGGCTACGCAGGCTGGTATGGATAGTATTGCGCTGAAGTTAGCCAATTTACCTTTCTATAAAAACCTGATCTATAATCCGGATAAAAAGGTGACCCTGATGGCGATTACCTTCACCGATTCGGTGCTGAATTCATCCGATCGAATTGGCGTGATTGGAACGATTGTAGAACAGAGCAAAGCCTTTAGTCTGAAACATGATACGAAGATCCATTACTCGGGCCTTCCATACATTCGAACCGTTATTTCCGACAAAGTTTCTCAAGAGTTTGCTTTGTTTATTGGCCTTTCCATTGGAGTGGCGGCCTTGATCCTATTTTTATTTTTCCGCTCCTTTTCTGCCGTATTTTTTCCGCTGATGGTGGTATTGATTGGGGTAGTATGGAGTTTAGGTACCTTGGTGATGTTCGGCTACGATATTACCCTTCTTACGGGATTGATCCCGCCATTGATTGTGGTGATCGGAATCCCGAACAGTATTTTACTCATCAACAAATACCACAATGAGTTTACCCGCCACGGCGACCAACAAAGGGCTTTAAAAACGGTGATCGAACGTATTGCCATCACCACCTTTATTGCCAACCTGACCACTGCCATCGGCTTTGGCGTGTTGTATTTTACCAACAGTGAGTTATTGATGCAGTTTGGAATGGTGGCGGCCATGAATGTGATGGCCACTTGGTTACTCAGTCTTTGCCTCATCCCGATTATCTTCAGTTTCCTGCCACCACCTCAAGCCAAACATACCCGCCACCTGGAAAGTCCGGCACTGAGCAAGTTGCTGCTTAAACTCGATTACTTGGCACATCATCACAGAAATTGGACTTATGGATTAACGCTTGGTTTATTGATAATTGCCGGCATTGGCATCAATCTCATTCGCATTAATGGCTATGTGGTAGATGACTTGCCGAAAAAGGACGCCATTTATCAGGACATGAATTTCTTTAGTCAGAATTTTAAAGGTGTGCTGCCTTTAGAAGTGAGTGTAGATACCAAGCGTAAAAACGGAGTTATGAGCCTCTCGGTGATTAACAAGATTGATCGATTGCAAGATTTGATTACCCAATATCCGGAATTTTCGAGGGCAGTATCTTTAGTAGAAGTACTCAAGTTCTCCTCTCAGGCCTTTTATGGTGGAGATACAACGTTCTATCGACTGCCAAATGAATTGGAAAAGAATTTTATTCTATCCTACGCGGCTAATTCGGCTGGAAAGAATACCAACAATAATTTGTTGAAGAGTTTTGTAGATAGCAGCAAACAAATTACCCGGCTAAGTTTTCAAATGGCCGATGTGGGTTCGGAGCGGATGAACAATCTGATCGAAGAAATTGAACCACAAATCGATTCCATTTTCAATCCCGAACGATACGATGTCGAATTGACCGGATCAAGTATCATTTTTGTTAAGGGAACCAATTATCTGGTTAACAATTTACGCGACAGTCTAATCTTGGCAGTAGCATTAATTGCTATTTTGATGTGGATTTTATTCCGTGGAGGACGAATGATTCTTATTTCTCTAATCCCCAACATCATTCCTTTAGCCCTAACGGCGGGTATCATGGGCTTTGCAGGAATTCCACTCAAGCCATCCACGATTCTCATTTTTAGTATCGCATTTGGTATTGCCTCCGATCAAACCATTTATTTTTTAACTCGTTACCGTCAGGAACTGCGTAACACTAAATGGACCATCTCTCAAATTGTGACCGATACCATTAAGGAAACCGGTTTGAGTATGATTTATGTGGCGATGATTTTATTCTTCGGCTTCGGAATTTTTGCGGCTTCTACATTTGGAGGAACGGTGGCTTTGGGAATTTTACTTTCTATTACACTCTTATTGGCCTTGATTTCCAATCTGACGCTCTTGCCTGCTCTTTTACTTAGCTTAGAGAAACGCAACCTGAAGAAAAAACCACAGGAAAGTATAATTGAGCTCGAACCCGAAGAACTCAATTAATTTTCGAGTCAGTTTCTTTTTTTGTTTTCCTAAACCTTTGCTCCTTTAGGCTCTGATAGTCCATTTTGCGGATCAAACTCCATAAAAAGAGGACGAAGCTGCCTCCAAGCAGCATCACCCCGACTGTCATGGCCCATTGGTACTTACCCCACTCCATGTTTCGAATCAGGTAGCCGGTACCAACCAGTATTAAGCCAGTAAAAAATAAAACCATACCGCTGCAAACATATTTGGTGTTCAGGATGATTTGAGCCAGATTTTTTAATTGCATAAGCTTTTGAGATAAATAAATATACCCCACAAGTTTTATGCCTATTATTAACCCCAAAATTTTCTAATTTTGCTGGCTTAATTCGGAGATGTAAAGCGCTGATGTACAAAGAATATAAACAACTCAATTTATCGCAAACCGGAAAGGAAATTCTGGATTATTGGAAAAGTCAAAAGATCTTTGAAAAAAGCATTCAAAATCGTCCTTCTTCCAAGCCCTATACCTTTTATGAAGGTCCACCGTCAGCCAATGGAATGCCGGGTATCCACCACGTGATGGCCCGTACCATTAAAGACATTTTTTGCCGCTACAAAACTCTGAAGGGCTTTCAGGTAAAACGTAAAGGCGGTTGGGATACCCACGGTCTTCCCATCGAGCTTGCCGTTGAAAAAACCTTAGGCATTACCAAAGAAGATATTGGTAAAAAGATTTCTGTTGCCGA
This sequence comes from Sphingobacteriaceae bacterium, assembly GCA_947459195.1. Taxonomy (GTDB): domain Bacteria; phylum Bacteroidota; class Bacteroidia; order Sphingobacteriales; family Sphingobacteriaceae; genus JAIPAN01. Next base: position 39 of record CANHCS010000024.1, on the reverse strand, counting down.
ATATAATGCCGCCTGCCGTAAGGAGGTGATGAAATATAC
>CANHCS010000023.1 GCA_947459195.1 Sphingobacteriaceae bacterium | reverse complement strand
CTGTATATTACCCATGAGATGTCGCCTTTCCTGGAATTAACAAAGATTGCCGAAATCACCCGAAAACTTCCGCAAGCCATGCAAGATAAAGGATATGAAATTCGTATCCTCATGCCTCGTTTCGGAAATATCAATGAGCGTCGTAACCGCTTACACGAAGTAATTCGTTTGTCGGGAATGAACATCATTATCGATGACAACGATAATCCCTTGATCATTAAAGTTGCCTCCATTCCGGCAGCACGTATGCAGGTTTATTTCCTAGATAATGAAGACTATTTCCAGCGTAAACATGTTTTCAGAGATAATGGCAACAAATTTTTCGACGATAACGACGAGCGTACCATTTTCTTCTGCAAAGGTGCTTTAGAAACTGTTAAAAAATTAGGCTGGTCGCCCGATGTTGTACATTGCCACGGTTGGATGACTTCCTTGGTTCCTGCTTATCTGAAGACCATTTATAAAGACGATCCGACTTTCAAACATTCTAAAGTGGTGTATTCTGTTTACGAAGAAGATCGTTTTGAAGAGCAGTTACATACCAATTTTGCTAAAAAAGCCGTTATGAATGGCATGGATATTGAGCATACCGACATGTATAAAGGTGCAGATAATAATGCCCTACACCAGGGAGCCATCAGCTATGCCGATGCAGTGGTGTTCGGTAGTGAAAACATTAGTGAAGAAGTGTTAAAGTTTGTTAAAAAATCAAATAAACCACTTTTAGAACACTTTTCCACCTCCGATTTCGAAAATTATTACAACCTTTATCAGGAAATTGCCACCGACGAACTGGTTTCTTTGGCTTAACAAAAAGGTGTTTTTACTCATGAAGGGATACAAATTAGACTTATTAACCTTGTTGATAAGTCTTTTTATTTTAGCTGCCTGTAACAATCCGGATGAGATAGGCCTGGATGTGGATCCTACCAACAGTATTGGCACCTCAGTAGACAGCAGTGCGACTGTTGATGCCATCACCGTTCCCGAAGATAAAGTAGATACCAGATTAATCGGCGAACATCCCATCGGTTATATGATCGATCCTTATTTGGGAATTACCCAGGCTGCAGTTGGGGTATCACTCAATTTGCCAAAAGACAGTTTGAAATTTGGTACCAATGCGGTATTAGATTCTGCGGTATTGGTCCTTAGGTACAGTGGCAATTTTTATGGCGATTCGCTTAACACAGCTTATAATTTTTCTGTACACCAGCTCAGTCAAAAGTTAGATGGCACCAAGGCGCATAACAATGATGTGGCCATCCCATTTAATAATACACAAGTTGGTGCTAAAACCATCAATAAGATCAATCTCAAAGACAGTATTAAAGTCACCCAGATTGTAAAAGGTAAGAAAGATACCGTACTCAAGGTGCCACCACAGATCCGTATCCCAATCAGCGCCAGCTTCATTAATACCAATTTTTTGAACGCAAACGCTGCCAACTTTTACACTTCCAAAGAGTTTATAGATTACATAAAAGGGCTATATATTAAGGTTGATCCACCTGCAGGATCATCGGTGGGTGGGGTGCCATTTTTCGATTTCAGTACCGGCGCCAGTAAGCTCGAATTGTATTATAGAAACGTAAATGCTACTATTGATACCACCTATCTTACTTTTACAATTAACAATAATCTTACACCTGTATTGGCCAATTTTACTCAGAACTACGCTGGTACAGAAGTAGAAGCCCAATTGAATAATCCGGGTACTGCCTACACCAGAACCTTTGTACAGGCTTTGAGCGGCGTACGCACCAAAATCACTTTTCCCGATCTCAATAAATTCAAGCAATTAGGAAACATCGTGGTCAATAAGGCGGTTTTAGAGGTAAGAGCAGAGAATGGTACCACCAGTGCTCCTTTCCAGCCAGCACCTAGATTGATGTTGTACCGAACAGATATCGCAGCTCAGAAACAACCGATGCCTGACATGAGTCCAAACGACATCCGCTCTATTGGGATGGATCTTTTCGGGGGCAGATTTAACAGTAAAACCAATACGTACAGTTTTGTGCTGACGGCTTATATCCAAGATTTACTGATTGGTAAGTCTAAACAATACGCTACCTATCTTGCGGTAGTAGACCAAAATGTCAACGATATTGGCACCGCCATCAACCCGATGTCGAACATTGCCTCAAGAACTGTTTTAGGCAGTGGTAAAAATGCATCTCGCCCCATGCGTTTGAAAATTTTCTATACCAAACTGAACAATTAAGCTGTTTAAACTTTTAAATACAAAAGCTATCTTTAGCTATTAATCTTACCTGAAAAATTAACCTATGTGTGGAATTGTTGGATACATAGGCCATCGTGAAGCATGGCCCATTATAATTAAAGGACTACATCGTTTAGAATACCGCGGTTATGATAGTGCCGGAGTGGCGCTACAAAACGGCGATTTACGTATCTATAAAAAAGCCGGAAAAGTAAGCGATTTAGAAAATTTTGCTGCACATGAAGACTTGGGAGGGAAAATGGGCATGGGGCACACCCGCTGGGCCACCCATGGCGCTCCTTCCGACCGCAATTCTCACCCTCACACTTCGGGCGATGAACGCTTAGCCATCATTCACAACGGTATCATAGAAAATTATGCTACCCTTAAAGATGAACTAATTTCTGAGGGACATGAGTTTCGCAGCGATACCGACACAGAGGTATTAATTCACTTAATAGAACACATCCAAAAAAAGACGGGCTTAGACTTACGTGAATCGGTAAGAGTGGCTTTAAATGAAGTGGTAGGTGCTTATGCCATCGTAGTGATGAGCAAAGATGAACCCGACCAATTGATTGCAGCTCGTAAAGGAAGCCCGATGGTGTTAGGTGTAGGGAAAGACGAATATTTTATTGCATCTGATGCCTCTCCAATTGTAGAGTATACCAAGAACGTAATTTACTTGAATGATAACGAGATCGCCTACTTAAAAAGAGACGAGTTATTGATTAAGAGTTTGGATAACGTAGTAAAAACTCCCTACATTCAGGAGCTCGAGATTAAACTCGAGATGTTGGAAAAGAGCGGATACGAACACTTCATGCTCAAAGAAATTTATGAGCAGCCACGCTCTATTAGAGATTGTATGCGTGGACGTATCCACCCAGAAGCAGGATTGGTTCAGTTGGGTGGAATTAAAGAATATGCCGATAAACTGAAGAACGCAGATCGCATCATCATTGTGGCTTGCGGAACCTCTTGGCATGCCGGCTTAGTGGGAGAATATTTGATTGAAGAATATGCCCGCATTCCGGTAGAAGTAGAATATGCTTCAGAATTCCGTTACCGCAACCCGATCATCACCGATAAAGATGTAGTCATCGCCATTTCCCAATCGGGTGAAACAGCCGATACCATGGCTGCATTGGAATTGGCAAAAGAAAAAGGTGCCACGCTCTTCGGAATTTGCAACGTGGTGGGCTCCTCAATTCCACGCTTAACACACGCCGGTGTATATACCCATGCCGGTCCTGAAATTGGAGTGGCTTCTACCAAAGCATTCACAGCACAAGTAACGGTTTTAACGCTGATGGCATTTTACATGGGCCAGCAGCGTGGCAAACTTTCTACTTCACAGTCGGTGAGTTTATTATCAGAATTAGACCAGATCCCAACTTTAGTAGAAAAGGCCCTCAAAAGCAACGATTACATCCAGCAAATTGCTGCAAAATTCAAAGATGCACGTAATTTCTTATTCTTGGGTCGTGGCACAGGCTTCCCGGTTGCACTCGAGGGCGCTTTAAAGCTGAAAGAAATTTCCTACATCCACGCCGAAGGTTATCCGGCTGCAGAAATGAAACACGGCCCGATTGCTTTGATTGATGAGGAGATGCCGGTGGTGGTCATCGCTACCAAGAACTCTTCTTACGAGAAAGTGATCAGCAATATTCAGGAAGTAAAAGCCCGTAAAGGCGTGGTGATTGCTATTGTGACCGAAGGCGATACAGAAGTGAAGAAAATGGCCGATCATGTGATCGAAATACCGGATGCAGACGAAGCCTTCTTGCCAATTTTAGCGACTATTCCATTGCAATTATTGTCTTACCATATTGCGGTAATGCGTGGTTGCAATGTTGATCAGCCTCGTAACTTGGCAAAATCGGTTACGGTTGAATAAAGCCGGGAGATACAGATGGCGGGGCAGAAACAAAGGCAGCAACAAGCCAAAGTTTTAAGAATTTTTAGAAAAATTCACCGTACTACCGGTGCCTTCCTCTTCCTGTTCTTTTTCCTCGTTTCCATTACCGGATTTTTATTGGGCTGGAAAAAACACAGTGGCAACCTTATCCTTGCCAAATCGTACCAGGGTACATCCACCAATTTGCGAGACTGGCTGCCCATAGATAGTCTCCATAAAAATGCTTGTCAAATTTTTCGCGATTCCATTTCTAAAACACTTTCACTCGATTTGGATCGCATCGATATCAGAAAAGATAAGGGCATGGTCAAGTTTGTCTTTGTGGATGGATTTTGGGGCATACAGCTCGATGGTGCCACGGGCAAGCTCCTGCACATAGAAACTCGCCGCTCCGATTTCATTGAAAAAGTACATGATGGCTCCATCCTCGACCTCTATTTCGAAACCAGCAATGGCCAAATCAAACTGATCTACACTTCTATCATGAGCATTGCTTTGCTCATTTTTACCATCACCGGTTTTTGGTTATGGTATGGGCCTAAAAGAATGAGATCGGAATAACTCTACCTACTTTCAGAAAGGTAAAATACCTGCATTCAGTAATTTTTTTGAATATAATTTTCTTAACGGAATAAAATTCACTACATTTAATTAAACGTTACAACGTTTATTTGATAAAAGTTTTGACCAAAATTTACTCCCCATGGATAGAAAAGATTTTTTGAATCAAGTAGGTATAGGCGCAGCTGCGTTATTAGTACCCGCTTGCATAGGTGGTTTAGCAGCTTGTGGTAAATCAAACACCGGGGTACCAACAGTACCTACCAATGTCGATTTTACCCTTGATGTTAGTTCTGGCGCATTAGCTAGTAATGGTGGCTTTTTAGTAAAGAACGGAATTATCATCGCTCGTACCAATTCAGGTACATTTCTCGCTGTCTCGGCAGCTTGTACCCACGAAGGAACAACGGTGAATTTCGTGCCAAGTACTAATAAATTTGTTTGTCCAAATCACAATGCACAGTTTTCAAGTACAGGTGTGGTTACCCAGGGCCCGGCAACCAAAAATCTCACCAGTTACAGTACCAGTCTGAACGGTAATACCTTGAGAGTATTCTCCTAAAAACTTATAACAATACATGAAATATTTTTTACTGATCTTCTTCTTATGCTTTTTAAGTACACATTTATATGCTCAAACAGATAGCACACAAAACAATAGCCTGTTACAAGAGTTAAATGCCAGCACTGTCGATCAGGAAAAGCTCCTGCCCAATAAAATGATGATTACACAGCGTATGCTATGGGGCGAAAAAGGGCTGATGCGAAAATTCAACCGTTTCGAGCTAACTCCAGAAAAAAGACAAAATGAACTTAAACTGCGCCGTACGGCACTGGCTGCTCATCAGGTTTTAGGTTTTGCTACTTTGGGTGGAATGCTTGCTCAAGGTATTGTGGGTAGTAGGTTATACAATGGAGATTACAACCTCAAAGATACCCATGAAGCATTGGGCGCTGCCGTTAATTTCACCTATTTTACCACTGCTTCCCTCTCCTTATTTGCACCCCCAAAACTTATAGATGAGCGAAAAGGATATAGCAGTATCAAAGTTCATAAATGGCTGGCAGTAGTACACATGAGTGCCATGATTGCCACCAATGTTTTGGCGAATCGTATCGAAGACCGGCCCGAACTGAAACCTTACCACCGTGCAGCAGCATACACTGCTTTTGGTGCTTTTGCAGCGTCTATGTTGATTATTAAATTCTAAATCCATGAAAAAGCTAATATCAGTCCTGTTATTGAGTCTATTGCTTAGCTCAGCTTGGGCCCAGCAAATCAAATTTACGGCCGATAAAAAGCTTTCTAGCATTACCTATAGCATGTACCACCGATTGCACAATTGGGAAGGTATAAGCCGTGAATTGAATTCAGTAATCTTAGCCGATGCCGCTAAAAATACCATTACTCAGGTAGCAGTAAGTGTAAAAGTATCAAGCTTCGATAGCAAAAATGCCAATCGAGATTCTCATACCATGGAGGTGACGGAGGGTCTCAAATACCCCAATATCACTTTCAGTAGTACCGAGATTCAACAACAAGGAGATCAATTGTTCGTCAAGGGAGTACTTAGTTTTCATGGCGTAAACCGAAACATCAACTTTGAAGCACTGCGAAAAAAATCGGGTGATAAATTAGAAGTGCAGGGTACATTTACAGTAAAAATGTCGCAGTTCAATATAGAACCCCCTACTTTATTGGCGATCCCCACCAACGATGAATTTAAGATCAGCTTTAAAGCCGTTTATTAATCATCCTATTATCATAATAGACAAAGCCTTAGTTTAAACTTGATGCATTCAATACTTTTGCGGAACTACTGAATCTCAGCTTACAATTACATTCAGGCATGTCCGAAAAAATCATTGAAGTACAACACCTGTCCAAACGTTTTGGCACCTTCGATGCCGTAAAAGATGTCAACTTTACGGTTTACAAAGGCGATGTGTTCGGATTTTTAGGGCCCAATGGAGCAGGTAAAAGTACCAGTATCCGCTGCTTGCTCTCTTTAATTCAAGCAGACCGAGGAGAGATCAAGATCTTTGGCCAATCTTTAGCAAGCAACAGAAGTCATATCCTGGCACGTACGGGCAGCATCATCGAGAAGCCTGATTTCTATAAATACCTTTCAGCCTATCAAAACCTCGCTATCTTTTCAAGAATTTCCGGCGCAAACGTTTCCCGCAAGGAAATAGAAGCCATGCTCGATTTTGTGGGTCTGGCAGCTAGAGAACAAGATAAAGTTGCCGGATTTTCACACGGCATGAAACAGCGCCTCGGGATTGCACAAACTTTACTGCACCAACCCGATTTGATCATTTTAGATGAACCCACCACCGGTTTAGATCCGCAGGGCATCATCGATATCCGTAACCTCATTTTGCGCCTTCGCGATGAACAAGGTAAAACGGTTTTGCTTTCCTCACACTTACTCGCCGAAATGGAATTGATCGCCAACCGCATGGTGATCATCAATAAAGGCAAAACATTGGTAGAAGGCGAAGTGGCTCAACTTTTAAATGCAGAAGAACTCGTGGTTCAACTGGAAATAGACAAGGCAGCAGCAGCCAAACAGTGGATAGCCGATCACTTCTCCAACGTCGAACTCATCAGCAGCACCGAACACCATTTGGAATTGGCCATGGATAAATCAGGGGTAGCTGAACTCAACAAATCACTGGTGGAGCAAGGATTCAACATCTATGCCATTGAATCTAAGCGCAAGCTCGAAGATTATTTCATTAAAATGCTCAAAGCCGATGTTGTGGAATAGTGTATATAACGAATTCATCAAGATTACGGCCAAGCCCCGCAGTTACTTGGGCTTACTGGCCATTACGGTTTTGGTGGGTGTGATTTTGTTTGCCTTGAAAGTAGACGGCAAATCCATGATCGCTTTTGTCACTTCCTCTTTCGAGCAAACCCTCACTTTCCAGGGCGAATTGCTCAATGGAAATCTGGTGGCTTTCATCATCCTGCAGATGCTCATTATTCATATTCCCTTACTGGTAGCTTTGGTCACTGGCGACTTGGTTTCGGGTGAAGCCGCATCGGGCACCATCCGCATGTTATTGACCAAACCCATTTCCCGAACTCAATTATTGCTTTCCAAATTTATTGCCGGTGCCGTCTATACCTTCTGTCTCATCATTTGGCTGGGCATCATGGCCGTCATTGTCGGCAAACTCTTATTCGGAAGCGGCGATTTAATGGTGCTGAATAGTGACGGCCTGGTGATTTTACAGGAGCAAGATGTGAACTGGCGTTACGCCGGCGGATTTGCCGTAGCTTTCCTCGCCCTGCTCACGGTGAGCACCCTGTCCATTTGCCTGTCCTGCTTCAGTAACAATTCCATTGGCCCTATTGTACTGACCATGGCCATTATCATCCTGTTCACCATCATCGGAACATTAGATGTGAAAATATTCGACAGCATCAGGCCTTTTCTCTTCACCACCCACATGGCTTCCTGGCGAAGTTTTTTCGAAGAGCCCCTGCCAACCGCAGAAATCATCAAATCATTGATCATTTTATTGGCCCATCAGGTCCTGCTCATCGGCCTGGCTGTTTATCATTTCAATAAAAAAGATATTACTTCGTGATGCTACGTTTCATAACTATAATTCTTTTAGGATGGCTGCCTTTACAGGCACTTGCCCAGGATGGTACAGCCATTTTGGAGCAGATGATGAATAAATGGAACCTGGTAAAAGACTATTCCGTTCAGGTAAATATCAAATCAGAAATTCCGCTCATCAAGTCCTTTCCCGTAAAAGCAACCATTTATTTCAAGCAGAAAGATCAGTTCCGCATGGTATCAAAAGGCATTGCCATTTTGCCAAAACAAAATTTCAACGAACTGCCTAAATTCCTGCAAAATAAAGGAAGCTACACGGCACTCATCACCGGCAATGAAAGTATCCAATCGCAAAATACCACCGTCATTACGGTGCTCCCAAGCGACGATAGTGGAGACTTGGTCCTGCTGAAATTATGGATCGATCCCAAAACCGATTTATTGTACAAATCGCAAACCACTACCCGTTCCAATGGTACCATTAGCGCCCTTTACGAATATGGCAGCCAAAGAACATTTGGCCTGCCCGATAAAATGATCTTTACCGTTGAAGTAAAGAAATTCAAAATTCCCAAAGGCCTGGCTACCGATATCAACCGAACCAGCACTAACAATCAGCCTACCCCAAAGAATGGTAAAATCACCATTTTGTTCTCTGACTATAGCATAAACAAAGGGATAAAAGATGAAGTCTTTAAAAAGTAAGCTATTGACTGCTGCCGAACAGGACCGGGTCATTGAAATGGCTTGGGAAGACCGCACACCCTTCGAAGCCATCCAGGCGCAGTTCGGCCTGAGCGAAGCCGACACCATTGCCCTGATGCGCTCTACCCTTAAAAGGAGCAGTTTCAACCTCTGGCGCAAAAGAGTGAACAGTGGCATCAGCCAAAAACATGCCCGCAAACGTAACCCGGACATCGATAGGTTCAAATGCACGCTGCAACGTCAGATTACCCTCAATAAGATCAGCAAGCGTTAAGGAATGGCAAAGCAAGCGGTTAATATCGTTTGGCTCAAGCGTGACCTCCGCACACAGGATCATGCCCCGCTGCAAGCCGCTGAACAAAACGGATTGCCTTACCTGATCATTTACCTTTTTGAACCTACACTTATAGCACATCCGGATACTTCACTCCGGCATTTGCAGTTTCAGTACCATTCATTGCTGCAAATGAACAAGTCTTTACAGGCCTTTCAAACTCAGGTAAATATTTGTTATGCCGATGCAGAAGAGGTGTTCAAGCAATTACAGCAGCAATTCGATATCCGGATGGTTTTCTCTTACCAGGAAAGCGGTATTGAGCTTTCTTTTAAAAGAGATAAATTCCTCAAACGATATTTTAAAAAACAAGGCATCAGTTGGCAGGAATTTCAGCGGGATGGGATGGTACGGGGAATCAAAAACCGCGATGGCTGGATCAAACGCTGGCACGCCGTAATGCATGCCCCAGCTATCGTCAATACTTTCGCTATACCATATCCCGAATGGGAAAACGCTTTTCCGCTTCCCGAAGATTTGCGGCAAGCATGGTCCAACTATCCCGAAGCTTTTCAACCGGCGGGAGAGCCTTTCGCCTGGAAATACCTCTCTTCCTTCATCCGCGAACGCGGTAAAAATTACAGTAAACACATTTCCAAACCGGCCCTAAGTCGACTGTCCTGTTCCCGTTTATCGCCCTACCTTGCTTGGGGCAACCTCAGCATCCGCCAGGTTTACCAGGCAACAGAGGCCGCCAAAAAAACATCGGGGTTTAAAACGGCAATCAACAATTTCCAAACCCGCTTGCGCTGGCATTGCCACTTTATCCAAAAGTTTGAAGTAGAATGCCGCTACGAATCCGAGTGCATCAACCGGGGTTACGAACTGCTCGATCATCCTAAAAACGAGGCCCTCATTGAATCCTGGAAAAAGGGGCAGACGGGCTTCCCCTTGGTGGATGCCTGCATGCGCTGTCTGCAGCAAACCGGCTGGATCAATTTCAGGATGCGGGCCATGCTCGTGTCGGTATTCTGCCACCATTTTTATCAGGATTGGCGCCATGGAGTGTACCACTTGGCTAACTTATTTTTAGATTACGAACCCGGAATCCATTATCCGCAGTTCCAGATGCAGGCTGGCACCACCGGCATCAATACCATTCGCATGTACAATCCGGTAAAACAATCACAAGATCATGATCCGGAGGGCGAATTCATCAAAAAATGGGTGCCTGAATTAAAAAACATCCCGCTTGAGTTCATTCATGAACCGCATCAAATGAGTTTGATGGAACAAGACCTGTATGGAGTTAAAATCGGACAGGATTATCCTTACCCTGTGGTAGATCTCGAACAAAGCGGCCGCGAAGCCCGTGATAAGATCTGGGCACATCGTAAACACGAGGTGGTCCAAAAAGAGAATTTCCGGATCCTACTTACCCACACCCATCCCCGGATTTCGGAGGTGCGGATCAGTGGCGAATAAGTAGCATTAATACCCTGCTACACTGTCTTCTCCACGTTTATCAGCCGCCACCATTCGCTTTCCGTCCCGGTCTATCAAAACAATTTCCGTCCGTCCGATCCCATCACGCAAACGGAATGTATAGCCCATGGCTGCTAATTTTTTACGTGTTTCTTCCGGAAAATCCTTTTCAATATCCACCAGATCCGGCAGCCATTGATGATGAAATTTCGGACTATTGATGGCTTGCTCGGCATTCATTCCAAAATCAATTACATTCACCACTGCCTGTAAAACAGAAGTTGGGATGGTGGTGCCACCGGGTGTGCCTACCACCATAAAAGGCTTGTTGTCTTTAAGTACCAGGGCCGGACACATCGAACTCAGCATCCGCTTATTCGGGGCAATGGCATTGGCATCACCGCCTACCGCTCCATACATATTGGCCACTCCGGGCTTGATACTGAAATCATCCATTTCATTATTCAACAAAAATCCAGCACCGCCAACCACCGTTTTGCTGCCATAGGCGCCGTTAAGGGTGGTGGTAACAGCTACCATATTGCCTTCGGCATCTACAATGCTGAGGTGGGTGGTTTGTTCGCTTTCGCGGAATTCACCCGCTTTAATTAATTTACTTTCAGAGGCCTTCCCCGGCACAAAATCTCCCATTCTGTTTTTGAGATAAGCATCAGCTAACAATTCACTTACGGGCACCTTCCAAAAATCAGGATCGCCCAGGTGTGTTGCACGGTCGGCATAAGCCCTGCGCTCAGCCTCAACCATTAGTTGAACAGCCTCCGGCGATTGGAACCCGTACTGGCCCAAAGGATAAGGCTCCAGCATCTTCAACACCTGCCCTAAAATCACCCCTCCGCTGCTCGGCGGCGGAAAACCAATAATTTGATGCCCCCGGTAGCTGAACTCCATTGCCGTACGGCTCTTGGCCTCATAAGCCTTCAGGTCCTGCAAGTCGATCAAACCACCCCCGCGTTTCATTTCAGCTACAAGGAGCCTCGCAGTTTTACCCCTGTAAAAACCTTTGGCCCCCTTATCCCTCACCAACTCCAGTGTACGTGCAAGCTCTTTCTGAACCAACGTATCCCCGGCCTTCCATTCCTTTCGGGCAGTAAAAGCATTGGGTTTGGTGCCATATTTTTTAAAATTACCCAGCGTCCAGTTCAAACTTCTGGCCTCATTTTCGCTCAATACAAAACCCAATGCTGCCAGATCGATGGCCGGCTGGATCAAATCCCGGAACGGAAGTTTAGCATAAGACATGCTGGCAAATAAGCCGGCAATCGTTCCCGGAACCCCCGCAGCCAAATGCCCGTTTTGAGATAATTCCGTTTGTGCCTTCCCATCCTGGTCTAAATACATATCACGGCGGGCTGCTCTGGGGGCAGTCTCCCTAAAATCAAGAGCGATTAGCTGACCATCCGCTTTTCGCCCCAGTAAAAAGCCACCGCCACCAATGTTTCCCGCTACCGGATAAACCACCGCCAAAGCCAGCTGCGTGGCAATTGCTGCATCAAAAGCATTGCCGCCACGCCTCATCATTTCGGCACCCACCTGCGAAGCCAAAGCATGTGCACTCGCTACAGAAGCCCGTTCAAAACTGGCAGCTTTTACCGGCTCATACCGATAAGGATCTACTGCTTTCCGTGGGCCAACAATTTGTCCGTAGCCACTCAAAAAACTCAAAAAAACAAGAATAAACAAGCAGATGGTTCTGAGCATAATCATTTTTCTTTAAACCTAATATAGACAATATCAAGCAGCATTAAACAAGTGTTCTTTAGCTTGTCTCCATTCATCTCGTTTCTAACCAATATCATCAATCACATGCAGCGCAAGTGGAAGATTGGTTCAGAAGCTAGCAGTGTATGTGCTACAGATAGCAATGTTTATTCTATAGATAGCATAAGAAGTTCAAAAGTTCGCAAGGTAAATTCAGAAGCTAGCAGTGTTTTTTCTATAGATGGCATAGTTTATTTAGAAGCTAGCAATGTTTATTCTATAGTTGACATGATTTATTTAGAAGCTAGTAATGATTATTCTATAGCTGGCATGGTTTATTTAGAAGCTAGCAATGTGAGTTCAGAAATTGATAAGAGATGTTCTATATGTAGCACTATATGTTCTATGATTGAACCAAAATGTACTAACATCGACACCTGATTTTGATTTCAGCTGTTTGCTATACGGTTATTTCCTTTTAAAAAATCCAATCAGAAATAAGATCAGAAGTATAAATAAAAACACCACGATCAGGCCGGTGTAATACCCAGTTTTAAAGATATCGCCCACAATTTCACAGCCCTGGCTCAGCAAAGTAATGGCTAATAATAAACCGAAAGTCCATTTCATAACCTGTAAACAAAAAAAGAGCGGTGTATGTTTACACCGCTCTTGTCAAATGTTATGAAGAACCAGCTTATTATTTTGCTTTCGCGAAGCGATCAGCAACAGCTGGCCAGTTGATTACATTCCAGAAAGCACCAATATAATCCGGACGCTTGTTTTGATACTTCAAATAATAAGCATGCTCCCAAACATCCATACCCAAGATCGGGGTGCCAGGGCACTCTGCAATATCCATTAATGGGTTATCCTGATTAGGGGTAGAGCAAACGCATAAAGAACCATCCGCTTTTACGCAAAGCCAAGCCCAGCCAGAACCAAAACGAGTGGTACCCGCTTCGGCAAACTTTTTCTTGAACTCATCAAAAGAACCAAAAGCCGCATCAATAGCTTTAGCCAATTCACCTGTAGGCGCACCACCACCATTTGGCGACATGATAGACCAATACAAGGTATGATTGTAATGACCACCGCCATTATTGCGTACTGCCATCGGGTATTTTGAAATGTTTTTGATAATATCCTCAATGCTGGCATTGGCGCCATCGGTACCGGCAAGGGCCTTATTCAGGTTATCTACATAAGCCTGATGATGTTTACCATGGTGAATCTCCATGGTCATTTTATCAATGTGCGGCTCTAAGGCATCGCTTGCATATGGTAATGCAGGTAAAACAAAGGTCATAATATCTTGATTTAAAGGTTGAACAAATTGAACTTACAAATATAAACTCCTGAGCGGATACTTTGTTCGGCCGAATTAAGTTTTACTCCTTTTTGACCTGAAAAAATCCCTTACCAGTTCGCCGCACACTTCTCCTTGTACCCCTCCTATAAACTCCGTTTTGGGGTGTAATATTTTTTGTTTGATCGTGGTAAAACCCCTCTGAGGATCGTGAGCCCCAAACACCACCCTGCTAATTTGTGTCCAATAAGAAGCACCGGCACACATCACACAAGGCTCCATGGTCACATACAAGGTGCAATCTTTCAGGTATTTTCCACCCAAATAATCGGCTGCCGCCGTAAAGGCCTGCATTTCAGCATGAGCGGTCACGTCGTTGAGGCGTTCGGTGAGGTTATGTCCCCGGCCAATAATGCGGCCCTGGCAAACGATGACTGCCCCAATGGGCACCTCGTCTTGTTCGAGTGCTTTATTTGCTTCCTTCAAGGCTTCCTTCATGAAAAACTCATCGGGAGCCAGGCTGCTTTCTTCGCCAAAATTGATGTATTTCATTTCTCCCAAAGTTAGAAAAACGAAAAGCATTATTTAATTAGATTTGCGCCATGCAGCGCATCATCCTCAAAAAAGGCAAAGAGAAAGCCGTCAGACAATTGCACCCCTGGGTATTTTCGGGAGCGATCGAAAAAATTTCAGGAAAACCCCAAAATGGCGAAGTGGTAGAAGTAGCCGATTTTCAGGAGAATTTCCTGGCTTATGGGTTTTACAATGCCCAGTCGCGGGTGGCCGTTCGATTATTGAGCTGGGATGAAAACCAAGCCATTGATGCAGCCTGGTGGCGCAAGCGCATACAACAAGCCGTAGCGGCCCGTCGCCATTTATTAGAAACTCAGCAAACCAATACTTGCCGTTTAATTTTCAGTGAAGCCGATTTCCTTCCGGGATTAATTGTAGATAAATACGCCGATTTTCTTTCGGTACAGGTGCTCAGTTCGGGGATGGAACAATTCAAATCCGTTTGGCTCGATGAATTACAACAATTACTGCAACCCAAAGGCATTTTCGACCGCAGCGATGCCAATGCCCGTTCGCACGAGGGGATGGAGGCAAGTTCAGGTGTACTTTTGGGTGAGGCCCCGCCCGATTTCATTCAGGTAATGGAAAACGGCATTCAGTACGAGGTGAACATTGCCGAAGGCCAGAAATCAGGTTTTTATTGCGACCAGCGGGATAACCGTAAGAAAGTTGCCGCACATGTAAAAGGTAAAAAAGTCCTGGACTGTTTCTGCTACTCCGGCGGCTTTACCCTGAACGCTTTGGCTGCGGGTGCAGCCGAGGTCATTAGCGTGGACAGTTCAGCGCTGGCCATCGAGACTTTACAGCGCAACCTGAAAGCCAATGGGTTTAAAAAGATCAAACATCAGGCCATACAATCGGATGTAAACAAGCAATTGCGGGTCTTTAAAGAGGAAGGCGAAAAATTCGACCTTATTGTACTCGATCCACCAAAATATGCCCCTTCTCGCTCGGCTTTAGATAAGGCGGCCCGTGCCTACAAAGACCTGAACCGGTTGGCCATGGGCCTATTGAATGAGGGTGGTTTGCTGGCCACTTATTCTTGCTCGGGAGCGGTAGATATCGATACTTTTAAGCAAATATTAGCTTGGGCAGCTTTAGACGCAGGCAAAGAAGTGCAATTCCTCGATCAATACTGCCAACCGGAAGACCATCCCGTAAGGGCCTCCTTCCCGGAAGGGGAATATTTAAAGGGTTTGCTTTGCCGGGTAATTTAATTTTCCTCGGGTGCCTCAGGCATATTATGTAGCTGTACCGGTTTTTTGGCTCCTGCGTTCATTTTCAGATTCAGCATTTCTACCAATACCGAGAAAGCCATCGCGAAATAGATATAGCCTTTCGGGATGTGTTGCTCAAAGGCTTCGGCCAATAAGGAAACTCCGATCAATAACAGGAACGAAAGTGCCAGCATCTTTAGCGTTGGATGTCGGTTCACAAAATTGCTAATGGCACCTGCAGAAACCATCATAACCAACACCGCAATGATCACGGCGGCAATCATCACTTCTACATGGTCGGCCATACCCACAGCAGTGATCACCGAATCGAGAGAGAATACAATATCTAATAACAGGATCTGAAAAATGGTAGCTGAAAACGAAAGTTTCTTTTTGCTGCCTTGCGCATGCTCTGCACCTTCCAGCTTTTCGTGTATTTCGCTGGTACTTTTATAGATCAGGAATAGACCTCCAATCAAGAGGATCAAATCACGGCCCGAAATAGCCAGTTTTTGGAACCATTCTCCCTCTGTAAGACCAAGCCAGTCGCCCATATTAAATAAGGTGGCGGTCAGGGTCATGATCCAGCTCAAAGAAAGTAATAACAACACCCGGGTGATCATGGCCAGGGCTAATCCCACTTGGCGTGCTTTGCGCTGCTGATTTTCGGGCAGTTTGCCCGCAAGAATGGAGATGAAAATGATATTATCGATTCCTAAAACGATCTCTAAAACCGTCAGAGTGATTAAGGAGATCCAAATTTCGGGGTTGCTTAAAAATTCCATGCTGCGAAATTACAATTTGATTAGCTTTTCAAGAAATGATCAATGGCTCTTACTGCATTTTCTAAACGTTCTTCAGCCTGACCGGAAATGACAGTATAATTGGCCCCCAGCTCTTGAAGTTCGCGGTGCCATACTTCCATAAAATGTTCCCGCATATTCGGAAAATCGCGGAGCGGGTCATCTTCCCAGGGCAGATCGATGTTCATTAATAAATAAAAATCGTAAGGATGTTTGGGTAGTTCGTCCAATACTTCCTGGGGGGCTTTGCCAAACATTTGGTCGCTCCAGATCTTAACGGTGATAAAGGTGGTATCGCAAATCAGGATTTTGTTGGCTTTGGGCAGTAGTTCTTTCTCCAGTTCCAGCTGTCCACGAAACATATTGATCTCATCCTCCCAGGTGCAGGGAACCGACAGTTTCTCACAATATTCTCGAGCATATTCGGGCACCCAAACAGTCTCATAATGCTCGGCCAGCATAGCTGAGATGGTCGACTTCCCGGTAGACTCTGGTCCTACAATGGCTATTTTACGTATGCTCATGACAGTTTCAGTTCTTTTCTCCAGGCCAGGTATCCCGTAAGGGCAATATAAATATACAGTGCGTACATGCCGGCGGTTAAATGGAGGTCTTTGGCCAGGTAAACGCCTACGTAAATGATATCCACGAAGATCCAGATGAGCCAGTTCTCTAGCACTTTACGGGCCATAAACAGCTGTGCTACCAGACTGCAGGCCGTACAAAAACTATCGATGAAAGGGAAAGCGGCATCGGTTTGTTTGAACAGAAAAAAGCCCAGCAGAGTGGTAAACAGCGCCACACCAAATGCCGCGAACAGCAATTCTTTTTTGCTGATGGATTTGACCGGGACTTTGTCTGCGTCTTTGGGTTTACGGCTCCAGTAATACCAACCGTAGATGTTCATGCCCATAAAATACACCTGCAGGCCCATGTCGGCATAGAGTTTGGCTTCAAAAAATATGAAAATATAAGCCGATACACTGATGATGGCGATGGGCCAGTTCCAGATGATATTTCTAGCGGCCAGCCATACACATAAAATCCCGCTGATCACACCGATAGTTTCGAGCAGGCTTTGATTTTGCAACCAGTTGGCAACATCGTTCATCCATTCCATCGGTCTAAAGTTAAAACAAAAAGCTCCTGAAAATTCTCAGGAGCTTTTCTTTCTACCAAATTTTGACCCTTAATTGTTCAGGTCGCCACATGGCATCACCTTGTTTAATGCCGAATGCTTCATAAAATTCGGGTAAGTTGGCAAAGGGTCCGTTCACACGGAGATCTGCCGGCGAATGCACATCGGTTAAAATTTGATTGGCTAGGCGTTCATCACGCTGTGAACCCAGCCAACCCAGGGCGTAACCCAGGAAATAACGTTGTTGCGGCGTGAGTCCGTTGATCTTTTTACCAGACTTGTATTGCTCGGTTTTCTTGAACGCTTCGTATCCCAATACAATACCGCCTAAGTCGGCAATATTTTCCCCTAAAGTTGCCTTGCCATTCACGTGCATGCTGTCGAGCACCACATAATCATTGAACTGTTTCACCATCATTTCGGCACCTTGGTTAAACTTTTGTTCATCAGCTTTAGTCCACCAGTTCTTCAGGTTGCCTTCCGCATCGTATTGTCTGCCCTGATCATCAAAACCATGGGTAATTTCATGTCCGATGGTAGATGCCCCGGCATAGCCGTAAACCACCGCATCATCCACTTCTTCATCTCTCATACCGGGAATGGTAAAAATAGCTGCAGGTAATACAATCTCATTATTAGAAGGATTATAATAAGCATTGTAGGTTTGCGGAGTCATATCCCACTCGGTACGGTCTACCGGTTTGCCCAGCTTATTGATCTGGTACTGATACCAGAATTGATTTGCCCGTATAATATTGCCCACATACGAATCGCGGTTGATTTCTAAAGAAGAGAAATCTTTCCATTTATCCGGATAACCCACTTTTGGTGTGATTTTCTTCAGTTTATCCAGTGCTTTTTGCTTGGTGGCCGCACTCATCCAGTCTAATTTCTGTATGCGTTCTGCATAAGTTTCGCGGATGGCCTCTACCAGTTTTTCGTAGCGTTTTTTAGTTTTTGCCGGGAAATACTCTTTCACAAACAGCTGTCCTAAAACTTCGCCCATCAAACCATTTTCGGTATCCAGTACTCGTTTCCATCTTGGTAGCTGTTCCTTTTTTCCGGAAATGACCTTGCCATAAAAACGGAAGTTTTCGTTATCGATATCCTTGTTTAAATAAGATGCAAAACTGCTGATCAGGTTCCAACGGAGGTAGGCTTTCCAATCAGCTATTGGGCGATTTTTTAACAGCCTATCCACTTCTTTGTAAAACTCTGGCTGGCCCACAATCACCGAATCTACTTTCTTGATGTTCATTTTTGTAAACAGCGGCGACCATTTGATGGTAGGACTCAAAGCATCCAGCTGGCTGATGGCCATCTTATTGTAGTTCGCATACGGGTCACGCAGGTCTTCTAACTTACGAGACTGACTTGCCAGCGATTTTTCAATTTCATAAACCGCTTTGGCTGCTGTTTTGGCATCATTTTCAGTTAAGCCGGATAGCTTCAGCATGGTAGGCAAATGCACTTCGGCATAGTCTTTACGGATATCGCTGGTTTTTTTATCGGTATTGAAATAGTAATCGCGGTTGGGCAAGCCAATGCCGCCTTGCCAAAGATGCAGCGCAATTTTTTCGCTGTTTTTAGCATCTTGATAAACACCGGTATTGATAAATGAACCAACCCCCATTTTTTGGAAAGCAGCAATCACATTTAATAAGCCCGCCACATCCTTGATCTGATCAATTTGTTCGAATTGGGCCTTAAGTGGAGCTAAACCTTGTTTTTCAATTTTGGCCGAGTCCATGCCACTGGCATAAAAATCTCCAATTTTTTGAGTGTTGCTTCCTTTTTCGGCTTGGGCCTTCAGTGCATCCTCATTAATTTTTTTCAATTGATTACGGATTTCTTCGGTCACCAGATTGCCTATCCCCCAGGAAGAATAAGCTGCCGGAATAGGATTATTTTTGATCCATCCGCCATTGGCGTATAAAAAGAAGTCTTTACCCGGATTGGCGGTGGTATCTAAGTTTTTGTAAACCACATCTTGCTCCGGTCCCGGATTGGGAGTTTGAGAGCAGGCGCTAATGATCAGAGCTACAACTCCGACCAGAACTACATACTTTTTCATGATCTTAATTTTACCCGAATTTAATATTTATGACCGAATTATAAGTCTGCAAAAAAATCCCCCAGGCTTTCGCCTGAAGGATTTATTAACCAAACAAATTATTATGAAGAGATTAGTATAGAACTACTAATCAAATCAATCAACAAGCGTGTATTGAAATGGTTTTAAAATTTTTATTTTTTATTCTTTGATAACATTAATTGCCGCAAAATTCCTACTTTTATATCCCGACAATTAAGTCGGGATTTTCGTTTCAAACGCATAGGAAAATCCCCCATTTTTAAGCCCTATGCCCAAAGATACCTCTATCAAATCTGTCCTGATCATCGGATCGGGTCCAATTATTATCGGTCAGGCCTGTGAATTTGATTATTCCGGATCTCAAGCTGCACTTTCTTTAAAAGAAGAGGGTATCAGCGTATCCATCATCAATTCTAATCCGGCCACCATCATGACTGACAAGGTCATTGCCGATCATGTGTACCTGCTCCCTTTAGATTGTGAAAGCATTGAACACATCTTACAGGAGCAGAAAATAGATGCCGTGTTACCAACCATGGGCGGTCAAACGGCATTAAATTTATGTAAGGAAGCAGAAGAACGAGGTATTTGGGCAAAATATGGTGTTCGTGTAATTGGGGTTGACGTAGATGCCATTGAAAAAACCGAGAACCGAGAGGAGTTTCGTAAACTGATGGTGGAGATTGGAGTAGGTGTAGCGAAATCTAAAATTGCCAATTCCTTTTTAGAAGGAAAAGAAGCAGCTCAGCAAATCGGTTATCCTTTGGTAATCCGCCCATCCTATACCCTTGGAGGTACCGGCGGTGGTTTTATCCATAAAAAAGAAGAATTTGATGCGGCATTGAGTCGCGGTTTACAAGCTTCTCCCACACACGAGGTATTAGTGGAGCAAGCTGTATTAGGTTGGAAAGAATTTGAGCTGGAACTGCTTCGCGATAATAAAGACAATGTGATCATCATCTGTTCGATTGAGAATTTCGATCCGATGGGTATTCATACCGGCGATTCCATTACGGTGGCTCCCGCCATGACTTTAAGCGATCGCTGTTACCAGGATATGCGTAATCAAGCCATCAAGATGATGCGTGCCATTGGTAATTTCGCCGGCGGATGTAACGTACAATTTTCTGTGAACCCAGACAATGATGAGATCATCGCCATTGAGATTAACCCAAGGGTTTCCCGCTCATCGGCCCTGGCTTCTAAAGCAACTGGTTACCCGATTGCAAAAATCGCAGCCAAACTGGCCATTGGATACAATTTGGATGAAATAGAAAATCAGATCACCAAAACTACTTCAGCTTATTTTGAGCCTACGCTGGATTATGTAATTGTGAAGGTGCCTCGCTGGAACTTCGATAAATTTAAAGGAGCCAATAAAGAATTGGGCTTGCAGATGAAGTCGGTGGGTGAGGTAATGGGCATTGGCCGCAGCTTTACCGAAGCGCTACAGAAAGCCTGTCAGAGTTTAGAGACAAACCGATTGGGTTTAGGGGCCGATGGTCGCCAAAGCCGCAATCTCGAAGAAATTATGGAAAGCCTTGAGCATCCGAGTTGGGACCGTTTGTTCCATATCAAAGATGCCATGAGTTTGGGCGTCCCTTTGGAATCTATCCGCAAAGTAACGCGGATTGATAAATGGTTCTTGATACAAATTCAGGAATTGGTTGCCTTAGAAGAAGAGCTGAAACGCTATTCGCTGAATAATATACCGACCGATTTCTTCATGACCCTGAAACAAAAAGGTTTTGCCGATGCGCAAATTGCCTGGGTACTGGGTAATGTAACGGAAGACGAAGTGTATCATCGCCGTAGGGAATTAGGCATCAAGCGGGTGTACAAAATGGTAGATACCTGTGCCGCAGAATTTCCTGCACAAACACCTTATTATTATTCCACCTTCGAATTCGAAAATGAATCGATCGTATCTAATAAAAAGAAAATTGTGGTGCTGGGCTCTGGTCCAAACCGGATTGGTCAAGGTATTGAATTCGATTATTCTTGTGTTCACGGTTTGTTGGCGGCCAAAGAATCAGGTTACGAGGCCATCATGGTAAATTGTAATCCCGAAACGGTTTCTACCGACTTCAACATGGCCGATAAACTCTATTTCGAGCCGGTATTTTGGGAGCATGTTCGGGAAATCATCGATTTAGAAAAACCGGAAGGAGTAATTGTGCAGCTGGGCGGACAAACTGCCTTGAAAATGGCGGAGAAACTCCATAATGAAGGCATCAAAATCATCGGTACATCTTTCAATGACATGGATATTGCCGAGGATCGGGGTCGTTTCTCAGATTTGTTGAAAGCATTGGATATCCCTTATCCGAAATATGGTGTTGCCGAGAGCGCCGAAGAAGCCTTAAAAGTGGCAAATGAAGTAGGTTATCCGGTATTGGTGCGCCCCAGCTATGTGTTGGGCGGACAGGGCATGAGCATTGTGATTAATGATGAAGATCTGGAAAAAGCGGTAGTTAAATTATTGCGGGCTATGCCTGGTAACCGGGTATTGATCGATCATTTCCTCGACAGGGCCGAAGAAGCAGAATCAGATTCAATTTGTGATGGTGAAGATGTGCATATCATTGGTATGATGGAGCACATTGAACCAGCAGGTATCCACTCTGGCGACTCGAGTGCTGTTTTGCCGCCTTTCAGTCTTTCGGAGAAGGTACAGCAGCAAATGGAGGCATACACCATCAAGCTAGCCAAAGCGCTAAATGTTCGTGGTTTGCTGAATATCCAGTTTGCCATTAAGAATGAAGAGGTGTATGTAATTGAGGCCAACCCAAGAGCCTCGCGTACGGTGCCATTTATTGCCAAAGCTTATGATGTGCCTTATATCAATATCGCTGCTAAAATCATGCTTGGAGCCAATAAACTTAAGGACTTCAAAATTGAGCGTAAATTGAAAGGTTATGCCATCAAAGAACCGGTGTTCTCTCACAATAAATTCCCGGAAATTGAGAAAGAATTAGGTCCGGAGATGAAATCGACCGGTGAAGCCATCCGCTTTATCAAAGATTTACAAGACCCTTACTTCATCAAGCTGTATAAAGAGAAATCGATGTATTTGAGTAAGTAAGCTTACCCAAACAAGGCTGAAAAAACTTCTTCTACTTTAGAAACCGTTTTAATCTCAATTTGGTAGCGCTTCAGGTCTAAGCCTTTTTTATTGTATTTAGAAATGAAGATCTGCTCGAAGCCCAATTTCTCAGCTTCGGCAATTCGCTGTTCAATTCGATTGACGGCACGAATTTCTCCAGATAAACCAACTTCTGCAGCGAAACAAACTTTGGAAGGCACCGGCATATCTTCGTGCGAACTAATGATTGCCACCACAACGGCCAAATCAATAGCCGGATCTTCTACCCTTAAACCGCCAGCTATATTCAGGAAAACATCTTTGGTGCTCAAGCGAAATCCACATCTCTTCTCCAGTACGGCCAGCAGCATGTTCATCCGGCGGGTATCAAAACCTGTGGCCGAGCGCTGAGGCGTACCATAAGCCGAATGGCTGACTAAGGCCTGTGTTTCGATCAGCATGGGGCGCATGCCTTCGAGCATGGCCGATATGGTGATCCCGCTCAGGGGTTCATCTCGTTGAGAGAGCAAGATTTCTGATGGATTGGAAACTTCGCGTAAACCGCTGCCCTGCATTTCATAAATACCCAATTCTGATGCAGAACCAAAACGGTTTTTTACCGAACGCAAAATACGATACACATGGTGACGGTCGCCTTCAAACTGCAGCACGGTATCTACCATGTGCTCCAGAATTTTCGGTCCGGCAATGGTACCATCTTTGGTAATGTGCCCAATCAAAAAAACCGGTGTGCCGGTTTCTTTGGCAAAGCGCAATAATTCGGCAGTACATTCACGCACTTGAGATACGCTGCCTGGGGTAGAGTCAATGTGAGCCGAGTGCAGGGTTTGAATAGAATCTACCACCACCAACTGCGGCTCTAATTGTTCAATTTGCTTAAAAATATTTTGAGTAGATGTTTCCGTCAGGATGTAACAATAAGCCTTACTGGCTTTAAGCAAACGCTCGGCACGCATTTTTATCTGCTGTTCGCTTTCTTCGCCCGAAACATACAGCACTTTCATGCCTGGCATATTGAGCGATACCTGTAGCATGAGGGTAGATTTACCGATGCCAGGTTCTCCGCCAATTAAAACCAAAGATCCTGGGACGATCCCGCCACCCAATACCCGGTTCAATTCTTTGTCGGGTGTAACAAAGCGATTCTCTTCCTGGTAAGAAATTTCGTGAATAGCGGCTGGTTTGTTAGACCTTTTGCCTGAATTGCTGGTCTTCCAATCGGGAACAGCAGTCGGACTTTTCTCAATCACCTCCTCTACAAAAGTGTTCCACTGGTTACAAGATGGGCACTTACCCAGCCATTTGGCCGACTCGTAGCCACAGCTCTGACAGAAATAAGCGGATTTTGATTTAGCCAATGGGTTATGGGTTAAAGGTTTTAGGTTGTGAGTTTAAGTTACACGTTCTTTAAAAAAATTACAACTTTAACCCACAACCTAAAACTTACAACTTAATTTCTTCTTCCTTACTATTCAGGAAATGGAATTCGGTAAGGTGGTACGATGGAACAGCTTTTACTTTGATCCATTGACCATAATTCAAGAACCATTTCCATTGCAGGGAATAAATACCTTTTTTGATATAGGCCTCAATGTAAGGGTGTACACAAAGGGTAATGCTCTTTTCGTTTTGCTCACGGATGATGTATTGCAGGTTAGCCGCAATATCATCGAGCAACACAATACTGGCTTTGATTTCACCTGTACCATCGCAACTTGGACATTTTTCGTTGGTGATGATGTTCATCTCCGGACGAACCCGCTGGCGAGTAATTTGTACCAGGCCGAATTTACTTGGTGGTAAAATGGTGTGCTTAGCACGATCCAGGTTCATTTGCTCACGCAGGTAATCGAACAATTCCTTACGGCTGGCAGGTTTGTGCATATCGATGAAATCGACCACTACAATACCACCCATATCGCGTAAACGTAATTGACGGGCAATTTCCCGGGCTGCTTCTTTGTTAACCATCAGGGCATTTTCATCCTGATTTTCTTTGCTTGCGGTACGGTTACCACTGTTTACATCAATTACGTGTAATGCCTCCGTATGTTCAATCACCAAATAGGCGCCTCCCGGAAGGTTCACCGTTTTACCAAACGCAGCTTTAATTTGTTTTTCTACACCGAAATGCTCGAAAATAGGTTCCTTGTGCCTGTACAGTTTTACAATTTTCTCCATTTCTGGAGAGATTGACTGTACGTAATTGCGCACTTCTTCGTAAAGCGCCGGATCATCGATCTGGATGTTGGCAAACTCAGGGTTGAGGATATCGCGGAGAATGGTGGACGTTCTGCCCATTTCTCCCAATACTTTTTCTGAGGGTTTGGTATCTTTTAAACGCTTTGCAAATCGCTCCCATTTAGCGATCAGGTCTAATAAATCCTTTTGTAATTCTTCTACACCCTTGCCTTCAGATACCGTGCGGATAATCACACCAAAATTCTTCGGCTTGATACTTTCTATGATTTTTCTGAGTCGGGTGCGCTCTGCATTGCTCTTGATCTTTTTAGAAATCGAAGTAGCATCTGAAAAGGGAACCAAGACCACAAAACGTCCAGCAATAGACAAATCGGCACTTAAACGGGGACCTTTGGTAGAAATCGGTTCTTTGGCAATCTGCACCGGAAGCAACATGTTGCGGCTAACCATGTCAGAAATCTTGCCACTCTTTTCAATCTCAGGTTCGAGTTTGAATTGATCGAGTAATTTTCCCTGATGACCGCCAGATTTGATCATCTTAGTCAGCTTCATCAGCGATTTCACCTGAGGACCCAGGTCGAGGTAATGCAAAAAAGCATCTTTCTCGTAACCAACATCTACGAAAGCAGCATTTAATCCGGGCATGATCTTTTTGATCTTTCCCAAATAAATATCGCCAACAGCATAATTGTTGTTGACCTGCTCTTTGTTGAGTTCTACGAGTTGCTTGTCTTGTAATAAAGCAATTGTGGACCCGTTTGGTCCAGAATTGATAATCAGTTCTTTAACCAATGGCTACTCTTTATAGATCGGTCTATAAGGCCCGACCAAATTAATACGAGGGTTGATTGATAAAACAGCAATAAGTTAACCTCCAACGTAAGAATACGGGAGGTTAAGAGATTAAGTAAGCAGAAATTGCTTATTTTTTCTTATGTCTGTTTTTTCTCAAACGCTTTTTGCGTTTGTGGGTAGCCATTTTATGTCTTTTTCTTTTCTTTCCGCTTGGCATAGCTTTTAATTTTTAATGTTTTTAAATCTTGTTATTTCTTTAATGCTTGTATTTTTTGATCCACAAACTTCGATAAACCGGGGTCGGCAGCTAATTCTTTAGCTTTCAAATAAGCTAAAATCGCTTCCTGGTTTTGTCCCAGATTTTCGTAGCTGGAAGCCAAGTAAAACCAAGCTTCCGGATCGGGTTTTAGTTCTGTTATGGTTTTGAAGCGTTCTACCGCTTTATCAAACTGCCCCGAACGCATGGAGAACAAGCCCAGGTTCGTATTGGCTTTTATATTGAGGGGATCTTTCTTCACTACCTCAAGTAGTAATTGAATCCCCTGCATAGGATTTGATGTTCCGTTTACATAGGCCACGCCTAAACCGGTTTTTGCATCCAGACTCTCTGCATTTGTTTTCAAAGCTTCCTGATAGGCATTGATAGCTTTTTGTACCAATGCAGGCTGCAAGGTGGTATCTTGACTTGCCTGGTAGGCAGCTGTAAACCGATCGCCACTATTCAGCCAATTTTGGTAATCAGGCTTTGAAATCGCCATCATTTCATAATAAAAAGCTGCCGGTGCAGGCTGATTCACATCGTCCCATTTTTCAGCTAACTGCTTTACCAAATCAGCCTTTTCGCTTTCATCAGCATTTTTTAGTGCTGCTTCTAAATTCTCTATCTCTGTAGCTAAATTAGCATTGAGGCTATTTTTGGCTGTTTGAGAAATTGCTTGCAAATCTAGCTGATCATTTACAGGCTGTTCTTTAGCATTCGTATCACCCTCTTCCTTAACCAGTCTCTTGATATCTAAAGCATATAAGGCAGTCATCAGTACAATTACTAATGCAATTACGCTTATTTGCTTTGCTTTTAACATCCTTAAGCTGGTTATTTAGATTTATTACCGCTCTTTACCTTCTCAACAAATACTTTAGCCGGTTTAAAACTTGGGATAAAGTGTTCAGGAATAATTATTGCAGTGTTTTTAGAAATATTTCTCGCTGTTTTTTTAGCACGTTTTTTAACCACAAAACTTCCAAAACCTCTAACATATACATTCTCACCGTTCACCATCGCGTTTTTCACTACTTTGAAAAAAGCTTCCACAGTTTCTTGTACATCGCCTTTCTCGATTCCGGTTTTTCCGGAAATTTCTGCTATAATTTCTGCCTTAGTCATATGTTTATTTCAATAGATTAATCCCAAAAACTTGTACTCTTTTGGGGTTGCAAAAGTATCTTTTTAAAATCAATTTGGGAAATAAATTGCCGATTTTTTTAGACCAAGTCCTTATGAAACAAATACTAAGCTAT
Source organism: Sphingobacteriaceae bacterium (assembly GCA_947459195.1). Taxonomy (GTDB): domain Bacteria; phylum Bacteroidota; class Bacteroidia; order Sphingobacteriales; family Sphingobacteriaceae; genus JAIPAN01. Next base: position 41 of record CANHCS010000023.1, on the reverse strand, counting down.
TTTTGCATTCCCAATCAGGGCTTTAATCTATAAAATGCAGT
>CANHCS010000022.1 GCA_947459195.1 Sphingobacteriaceae bacterium | reverse complement strand
CATAAGTGATTTTGTTTGTCCCCTTAATAGAAACAGAGGCACCAGGAAGAGCTTGTTTAGACTCATCCACAACACGTCCGCTGATACTTCCGGTTTGTGCTGTTGCTAACAAAGTAGCGAACAGAAATAAACCAAGAAGCCCAAGCTTCATGAAGTAAACTTTTTTCATGTAGTTAAAAATTAATTAATAGTTTGGTTAGTTGTAGTGCTAATTGTCATAATTACACTAAGATAAAATTACGCCAATTCTTTACAATTCCAAATAATTTTTAATCATCTAATCATATTATTTTTCAACATATTATTTTTGATAATTTTGTAAGCCTACCCATGACCCAATCAAAAAAACTAATTGGACCGATTTTTATTAAATGAATGAAATTTAAGCTGCTCATACTTCTATCACTTAATGTAATCTTTGTCAAGGCACAGGAAATACCGGTTAAAGTATTACTGAAAGAAGCTGAAAAGTCAATTGCGAAAAAGGCGGATACCACCCAATGGACTACTAAAAGTGGCGGCTTAATGAGTGTGAACATTACGCAGGGTAGTTTGAGTAACTGGGCAGCCGGAGGAGATAAATTTTCATTGGCAATCAATTCTTATTTTAATTTTTACCGATTTTATCGCAAGCGTAACCATACCTGGGATAATAATTTAGATATCAATTTGGGTTTTGTTCAGACAACTAGTTTAGGTAGCCGAAAGAACGATGACCGCATCGATTTTGTTTCTAAAAGTGGGCATAAAATCAGAAATAATCTGTTTGCCTCCGGTTTATTCAATTTTCGTTCCCAGTTTTTTGACGGATATACCTACGGTCCGAATCAAACCAGAACATTTTCTTCAACCATCCTTTCTCCGGCTTATATTTTCCTTTCTGCAGGTTTAGATTATCGACCTGATCCGAAATTTAATTTGTTTTTTTCGGCGATTACGAGCAGGTGGACTATTGTGATGAATGAGTACCTGAGCGATCGCGGTGCTTATGGTGTGGAACCCGGGATGCATTCCATCAACGCTTTTGGTGCTTTATCTTCTATCAATTACAGCCGCGATGTAGCCAAAAACATCGTTTATAGAGGCAGGCTCGACCTTTTTAGTAACTATCGTAATAACCCGCTCAACATAGATTTGTTCATGACGAATAATTTCACCTTCATCATCAATAAATACCTGAGTGCTAACTATAACCTGGATCTAATTTATGATGATGATGTCAGGATTTTTGGTCCGAACAATAATAGGCCGGGGCTTCAAGTCAAAAGTATTATTGGTATTGGTTTTTTGACTCAACTCAAAGAGAAGAAAAAGTAATTAAAAAAATTTCTTACTAAAGAGTATTTGCCGACTTGCTTTCAAATCAAGTAATTATGAATGGTAAGAAGGCTGAAAAGTATTATCATATTTTTTGCTAGGTGGAATTAACTATATTGGTTTGAATAGTGTCATAGAAAATTGACACACTTTTCCTCAGAAAATCATCAAATTGCATACTATTTTAGTGAAAAGTTAATTACAGATAAACTGAATTATATTTGCATCATCATTTCATTTAAACACCTGTTTCTATGCGTAATACAATTATTTTTTTCTTACTCATTTTTTCAATAGGGGCTTTTGCCCAAGAAGATACTACCGAAGTGGTTGACTACAGTAAATTTGGAGATGCAGAAGGGGTAAAGCGATACTGTACTCAGAAAGTATTGAACCAATTGCCTCAGAGGATCATTAGTTTGGGTTATGAATATCATGGGGGTTTTGATATGCCCGGGGTTAAAATGGGCCCGCTTTTACCCGCCTTCCAAGATTACAGGGTGGAGCAGGTTTCTGCAATCAGGGCACAGGCCAATATCCCGGTAATTTCTACAAACAGAATTATATGGCAATTAGGTGCAAATTACTGGTCCAGTAAATACGCTATCCAAAATCCGGGCAATAATGCATTTACAAGTTCGCTAAGCAACGGGTCAATGACTACTGCAGGGATCAATACCACCATTTTCAAGCCATTAAATGAGAAAAACTTCCTGATTGCACAATCCAGTGTAGACATGAATGGTGTTTTTCAAAATTTAAGTGATGTAAATGGTAAGGCATTTACCGTGAGCGGTACTTTGATTTATGGATGGAAAACATCAGAAAAAAATATGATTGGTACCGGTATTTCCAGGACCTACCGGGCAGGCCAAATTTTGCATATTCCGGTCTTGCTTTGGAATAGAACTTTCAATGACCGTTGGGGAATGGAACTCCTGCTCCCAGCACGTGGTCACGTAAGATATAATTTCTCTACTACCAATATTTTACAACTGGGATTTGAATTAGAGGGAAATCAGTTCTGGATGAACCAACCGGGAACCCCCAATAATGCTTTATTTGTACAAAGAGGAGAAATGAAGCCAAGAATTATTTGGGACAGAAAGATCAGCGGTTTTTTCTGGCTGAGTGCACAAGCCGGGTTAAGATATAACTGGCGATTTGATGTGATGAATGATTACGATGCCAGAGAAGATAGTCAGCGCTACTTTAGCAGCAGATTAGGTAATCCATTCTACTTTAACATCAGCATTAATTTTGTTTCTCCTTAAAAATGTTCTTAAATAAAAAATCCCCGCCTGTAGCGGGGATTTTTTATTTTAACAGGAATGGCCTACTTAGCAACTTGTTTGGTCCAAACATCGGTCCTGCCAATTAAGGAAACACCAATATAGCCCCTCACTTCCAAGGTTTTGGGATTTGTCATTTTGATGGTGCAGGAGTAGGTGCTGCCATTCTTTGGGTCGTATATATTTCCTTCTTCCCAAACATTTTTTTCAGTCTGTGTAAATCCCCAAATATTGATCAAACCTAAAATTGGGCGCTTACGTGAAGCTTCATCAGAGTGATTCTTATCCAGTTTGGGTTTGCCGGTTTCAGGATCAATCGGTTCTTTTAACCAAACAATTTTCCCCTGATATTTTTCTTCGTTTTTGTAAATACGAACCATTGCATTGCCATCCCCTGTTTTCCAAACGCCCACAATGGCATCTGGGTCGTTATTCGATACACTAAATGCCGAACCAATGAGGAGCATGAAGATGCCGCTTAGCGTTAGCCATAAGCTTTGTTTAATTGAGGAAATTCTTTTGTGCATAAAATTTAGATTTAATGATGATCGAAATACCTTTCAAGCAAATATAAAAAAGTTAAGATCTAAAAAAGTGTACTCTCCGAATTTGACATCTACATTAAATAATTTCAAGGTTTAAATCAAATGAATTGGAATAAAGTCGAAAAGTGCTCCTATTGTAAATTTAGGGCTGCTTTTCGGCAATACAAGTTGATATAGTGCTGTCGGTGGGATTTTTCTCTCACTTTTGCCCTTAAATATTGAAATCTACTACCCATAGAAGTGTAAGTAAACAAAAAAGCCTAATTGTTTATCAATAAGGCTTTTTTGTTTGTGTTTGAGTGGAGTCGGAGGGATTCGAACCCTCGTCCAAAGGCATTGTAAAAAGCCCTCCTAGCCTTGATTTTAGGCCACTTTTGCAATTTGTATGGTTTAGGCACGGCAAAATCTACTACCTAATCTACTACCTATTTTAAGTCGTTAACATTAAAAAGGTATTTATGAAAGGTACGATCAAAGTCCATTTACGATTGGACAAAACTCTCAAAGATGGGATGACACCGATTGAGCTGGTTTACTCGGTGAGCAATCAACGTAAGTATTTAAATACAGGCCTGAAAGTTTACCCTAAGTACTGGGATAGCATCACACAAAGGTCCAGATATGTACCCTTGAAAGAGGCCCGAAGGTTACAACCATTAAATCACATCTTAACGGAAGATGAAGTTGATGACATAGCCAATCAATTAGATTTGATATGTGCTAAACTTAGAGCTATTGAGCAAGGGTATTCAGTAAGAAAGGAGCCATTCTCGTCTAAAATGGTGCTATCTGAGTATAGGAGACAATTAATCCCTCTAAAGAAGAAAGAGGAGCCTAATAATTATGTCTTCGATTTCATTAGTCAATACATCAGAGACAATTCAGTATCTAGGGTAAAAGGTTCGCTCTCCGTGTATAGGTCATTAGGAGTGCATTTAAAAGCTTACCAAGATCATTCAGGACGGTCAATCACATTTGAGTCTATTGACTATTCATTCTTCCAGTCCTTCCAGAATTTTCTAATAGGTAGAACGGTTACACTTAAGAATGGGGAGAGCAAAGGTCTACTAAATAACACCACCATAGCAAAGCAGCTGAGTACCTTAAAAACATTCTTATCCTATGCTAGAAGGAGAGGTATAACTCTTAATGATGACTATAGAGACTATAGAATCAACAGACAATCCTTGGAGGTTATCGCATTAACTCAAGTCGAGCTAGATAAGCTATTAAGCTTTGATCTGAGCAATAATTCTCGCTTAGGAAGGGTGAGAGACGTCTTCTGCTTTTCGTGCTTCACAGGGCTTCGTTATAGTGATTTAAAGCAATTAAGGTGGGAGCACATTAAGTCAGATGAGATCATACTAACTGTAACTAAGACAAAGTCCAGATTGATTGTTCCCTTATCGAAATATTCCTCTTCAATCCTGGAGAAGTACGAGGACTGTGAGCGACCTCTCCCTGTTATGAGTTCCCAGAATATGAATTATGCACTTAAGGATTTAGGAGAGCTGGTGGGTATTGATGAACCTATTGAGATAGTACGCTATAGAGGACCTAATCGTATAGTCAATGTTTATCCCAAATACAAACTGCTCACCATTCATACTGGACGTAAAACCTTCGCCACACTATCATTAGAGAGGGGTATGAGTGCTGAGGAGACGATGAGCATTACAGGTCACTCAGACTATAAGAGCTTTAGGCGCTACGTCAGGATTACCGAGGAGCGTAAGAAGGTAGTGATGAATAAGGCGTGGGGAGCATATCATTAAAATTTGATGTTTTACAAAAGTGTAAGCTCGTATCTCTTAACAATAATTTAACCACAAACTAACTACTTTTGAACAATCCTAGGATTCATTATTTACCTGATTTATCTTTGTGTAAATGAACTAATTAATAATTTTTTAGCCGAAACTCTCGTACATATGACACAATGAAATTTACACAATCAACAAGGTGATGTTAAGCTGTATCTAGTTTAATATTTAGCCATCTAGCCAATACGAAAATGACAGTTTAATGCACAGCAATGGTTGTAGCATACGGGATTTCTATTGGCTTAATTAAAAGTTAAGTATCTGATAATCAATTATTTAAATTTACAATGAAATCAAAAAATTCTACAATCGAACAAACAAACTACAGTGCTGAAGACTTACAATTTCAGCAATCAAACAGTTCATCATCTCAACAAGATGCCTTCAATTATTCTAGTGACTCCACTCACACCACAAATCTTACTGTATATACTGGAATATTAACTCAACCCTCGGAGTTGATTTTTATCATACCAGCGAATGCGAAGCCAGTTTTGGAGGAGTTGGCTGTTAAATTAAATATCCATAAAAACAAAAGGATTACTGAAGAAAAGTTGGCATTTATTGTAAGCGAGGTTACTAAGTATACCTACAATTATGAGAATAATGGCTGCAAATTGAATGCCTCCGATCTAGGAAGAAGAATGAGTACATCAAATAAGGAGGTCAACATACTAATTGATACTCTATGTGACGAGAAATTTGGGGTTATAAAAGTAATTAAGGGTTATAAAGTTGGGGTCAGTTCAACGAGATACATCATAAGAGATAAATTCTTTGGTGGAGAGCTCTTATTCATTGATTATGGTGATACTAAGCTTAGAGAGAACATTCTGAAAGAGAAGTCTAAACAATCAAACACAGAATATAAACTTTCTTTATACAAATCTGCTTTCAGTAAGTTAACTGTATCAATCTCATATCCCATCCCACCTTTCCTTATGATGGAGAATTTTTCAGAAGATAAGATAATCAAGACTGCAACCTGCACAGCATTAAGGTCCGATTTTAATCATTATAGTCTACTTCAAATCAACCATAAGAACTTTAGAATTACAAGGCCCGATCCCTTGAGTAGAGTTCATACTAACCTTACTAATCTTCCCAAAAAGTTTAAGTACTTTTTGAGATGTGATGAGAAGCCGCTTTGGGAAATCGATATTCGGAACTCTCAACCTCTTATCGCCACACTACTTATTTGGGATTGCCTGCATAAACAAGGTTACGCAGAGATGCCAATAGATTTTGTACAGTACAAAGAAGATTGTGAAAATGGTAGGTTTTATGATTACTTTATGGATAAAAATGGTATCCCTGAGGAAAAAAGAGGTGATTTTAAGATTGAGTTTTTTCAGAAGGTATTTTTTAGTTCCGTCAAATATTTTCCATCAAACTTGTGTAAGCAATTCCAACAAAGGTATCCAAGGTGTTACGAGGCAATTTGTTTTATAAAAGGAGGGCTAAATAGTGGCACTCATAATGCATTCGCTATACAATTGCAGCGAACTGAGGCGCAAATAATATTTGATGAGGTTAATATTAGTTTACTAGAGGCAGGTATACCAGCCTATAATATCTTTGATTCAATTCTTCACTTACCAGAGCATAACTATATAGTTGAAGAATGTGTTAGAAATGCGTTTGCAAAAAGAGGGCTGTATCCAACGTTGAATACTAAGAAATACGATACAATCGCTGCTTAGTTCGAAGTATTTGACCATCAGCTCACCTTAAGTATGTCACCCCAATTGGTAGTATAATTCGGACTCACATTTTCACGCTTCATTGACCATCTCTTTTTATAGCCCTCTGAAGCAATCCTGATTGTACCAGCTCCGTAGTAGTGATTAAGCTTATCCATCATTTTGCTCACCGTGTTTTGAATCTCACTGTATATGTCACCTAATTAATTTTACTAACTTTAATAGAGATAATAACCAAAATCAACCAAAATGAATAACTATTTAACCATTTTTGTTTTAATTGGACTCTTTGTCAATGTTGTAGTTGTATTTCTTTTTTATTCAGCTTTGTCTTCCATCGACAAAAACACAAAAAGAACAAACTATCTATTAAAGTTAATATATGAGAAAGATGGCACAAAGTTGACTAATGAACAACTCTCTACCCTTAATAGACTTTCATAATTTGGATACCTTATTAAGGGTCTTCATTTTCAAAGTGAAACACAAGCAGATCATTAAACTTTTATTCCATCCAAGAAACGGGTAAGTAGATCACTGGTTTATGGCTTAGATTAAACCGAAAAATGGTTTATGATGCTGTCGCCTTTGAAATTAAATTGCTGTACGCAAAGCTTGGCTCTAAGACGCGTTTTAAGCCCCTTACAGCTACTTTCACCAGGTCGGGAGTATGTTTACTTGGTTAGCTAACGAGAGGGTCATAAACGGGTTAAATTGCGACAAATCTTCACGGAACTTATCGGTTAACAGTTATATATGCAGTAAGGTGGCGCAGCTCTTATCAGCTCTTAGTTTCTCAGCTAATCTGCTCGCATAAACGGTAGTTGCTTCTATGAGTTCTTCTAAGCTATTGGCGAGCTTACCAAAAGAACAACTCGTACATATTCCATTCTTTCGCTCCAGGGTTTCTTTAAGCGGATTACACGGCCTGCCCCAGAGTTCGTGGTATAGTCTCAGTCCTTAAACGGTTAGCTCTTTTTACCCAGGATTGCCACAATCAGCATTATTTGTTAGTTTAGTTTAACTTATGAAGAATATACTTAGCCATATTTTCTCACTGCTGCTGTTTCAGTTGGCATTCGCACAAACTGAGGCAATAACTGCCAATAGTGATAGATTTACAATCTACCCTAATGGAACTTGGATACATACAGATAGTACTCTTAAACCAATTCTCCCATCAAGACTAGAAATACCCAGGGTATCTCCAAATGAAAAAGTGATAACACACAATGCGTATAGTTTATCATATAATGAGAAGCACGAACAAGCTAACTGGGTAGCTTATGTTCTTACCAAGGAGAAAACGAATAGGACTTTCGAGCGTACTGACCGTTTTAAACCTGATCCGCTAGTCAGAACAGGAACTGCTTCCGATAATGACTATAAAGGATCAGGATTCGATCGTGGTCACCTAGCTCCAGCAGGCGATATGGGTTGGTCTTCAACTGCTATGGAAGAATCATTTTATTATAGCAATATATCTCCTCAATATCCTGGGTTCAACCGAGGAATATGGAAGAGACTTGAAGAGCAGGTGAGAACCTGGGCTATAGAAAATGAAATGGTAAATATTGTGACAGGACCAGTTCTGAACAAGGTATCTGGAAGTATTGGGCCAAATAATGTATCGATTCCCCAATACTTTTATAAAGTAATTTTAGACTATAGACAACCTGTTATCAAGGGTATAGGATTTATTATGCCAAATTCTAGTTCAAACTCATCACTTCAGTCTTATGCAGTTACCATTGATAGTGTAGAACATTTCACAGGTATTGATTTTTTCCCAGCTCTACTAGAGGATCAAGAAAAAATAATTGAATCTTCTTTAAATCTGAAACTCTGGAGCTGGAATGCAAACAAAAATACCGAAGAGAATAACAAACTTTCAACCTCGGTACAGTGCTACGGAGTAACCAAGTCAGGTACTGGATGTAGAAATAAAACCTTAAATGAAAATGGTTTCTGCCATCTACATCAAAGTCAATTAGGTAAGGAACCTCTTGAAAGTCGAACTGAAGTTACCAGAAACCCCTCACCTGTCAAATCATCTGTGGCGTTACAATGCTCAGGTTTTACAAAATCTGGAATCAGGTGTAAAAGGATGACTACAAATTCCAGCGGCAGATGTTATCAGCATTAAATTATTCGCTAATGAAAAAAATTGGTTTATCATACCTTTTTAACTCGATTTTAATTATACTTTTCATTGCATTGGGCTTGTATTTAAACCTAAACCTAAAAATTGGTTTTGTAAAGGAGCATTTATTTATGATCCTTGCAACATATTTCTACTCTTGCGGGACGCTAAGTAGTCTTTTAAATTTATTAACTTGGAGTGGGAATAGTGTTTCAGAGCATTTGAATAGACTATTTTTAACAATTTTCTATTGCCTTGGCACACTTTTCACAATACTAAGTCTTTGAAATCCTCTCAACTTATGAAATCAATATTATTGTCTTCAACTATAATTATTCTCACCTTTTTAAATTCTTGTGATAATATAAGCAGTACTAATAATGATAAAACTACGACAAGAAAAGACACCATTAATTACACCAATGAAAGATCACTTGTTAAACTAATTGATTCAACTAAACCAGCAAATGATACAATTTTTCTTGGGTTTCGAATTGGTATGACAAAATCACAATTCAAAAACCATATTAAGAAATTACGGAATGAGGGTAAATCAATCACATATTCGAGCTCAAATGTGTTTTCAAATCCTTTTGGAAGCTTTGATTTGGGTCCTGGTTACACTTTCAAAACTAGCATATCTATCAATGCCTCTGGTAAAACAATTACTGGTACTGGCAATTACTTTCTCGAGACAGGATTTAATAAGTTAGGGAAATTGACTCAACTAAATATCCTTGCAATCGAGGATTGGGATTCAGGTATAAATAACCCCCAATGGTTGGAATCCAAGGTGATAGAAAATTCTGATAAGCTAAATGATGATAAGTTAAGGCAAGCACTGATTGATAATGACATACTTGATGAGTACGATTTCATAAGAAGAAAAGGGAACGTAGTGATTTACGAGAACTCTTTGACAATCAACTACATTGACTATAGATCTTTACTATTGGAATTATTAATAAAGTTGAAAGAAAAAGAAATTATAAGGGAAAAGAACAAGGATATTAAGTTCTAACAATTTCTAATTCTTGCTTTCAATTCATTCAAATTAGAGGGATCCTCTAATTTATGAATCATTCTATGACAATTCGAGCAAAGAACATAAAAATCATTTTCTGCATCTAACTCAACGACGTTGCCTCCCAAGGTTGAGATAGGCTGCTTGTGGTGTGCCTCAATGAAACTTTTACCTATTTCGCCATATACACTTTCAAAATCCATTCCGCAACATTCACAAACGTAGCCCTTTCTCTTTTTAACTTCTTTAATCAACCTCTGATTTCGTTCAACCCTTAAGTGCTGTTTTACACTTCTTAATTTTTCAACACCAATAAATTTCGGGAAATCCTTGATTTGCTCAACAACGTCATCAGCACTATCTGAAAGTGTATTATATGTTAGTTCTTCATACACTTTTAAAAGATTCTGAATATCTAGTTTTAACTCAAGGTCAGTTGGCAGATTATTAGAGGAATAAAATTTGGATATCACATTCCCATCTTCGTAGTTCTTAGCCAATGAGGTATTATTTAATTTATTGAATCTCAGTTTTATTGAGCTCTCAGTTGGCGTTTGAAAACCATTAGGTAATTGATCGATCTTCGCCAAAAGATTATGTCTCTGAATACTTAAAACCTCTTCAATTTTTTTAGATTTTTTGTACTCCAATCTGACGTTTGTAACTCCAATTCCTAGAGATAGGTAAAAGCCACTCATATCATCACGGAATAAAAAAACAGGGTAATACCCACTTTGAGCAGAAGTAGTAACTAATTGATCAAATATGGCTACCCAGGGTACTGATGCCCAATTCCCAACACCGACAGATCCTTCCACTATATACCTATCCTCATTACCGATTAGAGTTTTTATATCATTAGGCAGCTCTTTACATATAGTCTGAAAACAAATATCACTACTATTCAATTTAGATCGTCGGCTAATTAGAAAATTTTCTAATACAACTTTAAATTTTTCGGTCATTTCATCACGGATTAACATATTTCAATAAGTTGCTTAATTGAGAATTTGTACAGAGAACTCTTAATAGCGTTAATTGAGGATTTTTAAATTGAACTAGATGCTTAGACTACTGTTGTGTGATTTATAAAGACTTATTTTGGCAGATTGTCAATAAGATGGTTCGACAATTCAATTTTAAAACTTTCACCAAGTGAAGCTGTTCTTTTTTGCTCTAGTATTTTTAGTCTCTCTTCACGAATTTGCTGTTGATATTCAATGATTTTTTCATAATCATTAGATTCAGAAGAGCTTTTCAATATCAAAACAGATAACTCAATTAATAAAAAGAAAAAGAGCCATAGTAAATAAAAAAATAGAGCAACTGGATATTCTTTACCGTAGTCTTTATAGTTAATTAGAAATTTAATCATCAACTCTAATTCATCCAAGAATCCAGCCTCCTCAGCGATCAATTCTTTTTGTTTGGAATTAATCATATCATTTAAATCTTTGGCCGCAGAATTTCTTTCAGTATTCCAAGTTGAACTTTCTCTATTGAGATTGTTAATCTGGTCAGATAATTGAGTATATGCTGGATTAGGTATTGTGATGTATCCTGTAGGTCGCCCAGTTTCTGAATCTCTTGCAGAAATCTGCGTTATTGTGGAAGGTGTCCTATTTAATTTTGCTGTTAGGATACTAATCTTTTGTTCATTATTGGCAATTATAGAGTCATACTTGGAAGATTGGTTTTGAAAAAACTCTTGACCTTTAGCTATTCTACTCGTAACTCTTTCAGCTGCAAAGTCTTTCTTGATTTTTTCTATATCTTGTTTGAAAATATATTGGTCAACAACAGTAGCACCAATCATCGCAACAATAAATCCTAAAAGAAATCTTGCGAACATAATCTTTTTATTTATCGACTTAGTTAAAATAATTTGCCGCTCTATCTGTACAATTAAAACTGTTAAGAAAAGAGAGCCAATTATTCCACCAATCCAACCGCTGTTCAAATATTTTAATGAAAAAATATAGCCAACTGTTGCCCAAATAATTGCAATAATTACTAATGCAGAAGTAATTTTCTTAATGTCACGCTTACTCGCTTCGCTACACTCTGAAAGTAATTGATAATTATGGCCCGATAAAAAGCATCCAAATTTTAGCCACAAGTCTTTAGGGATCTGTAATTTTTGCATCTTGTTTAGATATCACGGTTAATAATATTTGCTACAGATAATGCCGCAAGTCCTTTATTAAAGCCTCTTTTATATGCTAACATCATCCTTAAGGGTGTGCCAGATTCAGATTTTATCTGTTCCTTTAATTCTTTCATTTTATTTAGGCGCTCTAAACAAATTTCTTTTTTTGATTCAAGTTCTTCGACTAAATCATTGAGGTCTGCCTTTTTTCTGGAGTTGATATGAAACTCAACTTCTTTTAAATACTCTTTAATTTTGATTTCAGCCTCTTGAATATCAGTTTCTAAATCAAGTTTTAGAATCTCCAAATTATCATTTCGATATTTGTTATCTGCAGTACTTAATGCATCATTGTACCCTTCAATTTCGTAGTCTTTTCTGATTCTACTGAAAATCCTTTGCCAGGATGTTTCAGAGTTCAAATCGAGTTGATCATCACCATCTACTCTTTTGACAAAAAGGTCACGGTCAATATTGTTACCTTCAGTTTGGTTTGGATTTTCATCTGGTAGTACTTCATTGACATCGTTAGCCGTGTTACTTTTTCTGAAAAAATCGAATATTCCCATTTTTTATATTTTTTTAGTTGGTACCTTATATTTAGAATGTCCTGAATCGTGACATTTTTTACATAGTGTAATTAATAAATCATTTGGATAATCCCAAGGATGCTTAAATCTTCCAAGTGAAGTTACATAATGATACTGTCTGTGATGAACTTGCAGGTATTTACGCTCCCCACAATTTTTACATTTATTTTTATCTCTTTCTTTTATTTCTAAAGTTTTGGACTTCCATCTTACATCAGATAAAAGTTTTCCATAGTCTTTTAACTTCTCTTCTCTATTTACCATTCGATTAATAGTCTTAAAGGTTTTAGTCCATACTTATCAATGTAGTCTCTATTACAACAAATAGCTAATAGTTAAAGTACGCACAATTATGCTCAATCAATTAATAACTAATGAAGACTCAAAATAGATAATTTTCTGAATTTGTAAATAATAATTTGAGTGATAATATGTGATATTCAAAAAGATCACACAACTTCGTTCAAGTATGTATTTTTTAAAACGTCCTTATAAAGCGGGTTAATACAATAGCATATAATCCTTTTGTCTGTGGTTGATGAAATTCTTAGAATTGATTCTGGTGCATTATGTAATAAATGCAATTTTTCATTCAAAGTCTTGACAAATCGAGCCCTTGATTTTCGCTGAGCATCCATTGATTTATCTTTCAAGCCAAGAAAATCGTTCAATGAATATGTATCGAATTCTTGCTTTTCTTTAAGTATAGTCTTCAAGAATTCAAGTTCAAACTCTGTTATAGTTGGTCTAGTCTCGAGCCTTTTTAGATTTCTACCCTTTTTTCTTTTTAGGTAAATAGCAATTAGTGCCCCAAAGCTTGATATAGTTAGCAATGAGACCATTATCATCTTATTTCGATTTAATGAATTTATAAGGCCAGCTTGAAACATTGATGTGTCTTGACTTTGAGGATTTATGATGCAAATGGAACAAGATGTAAAACCAAGCCGTTGTGCTTCAATTAGATCTATTCGTATTTTACTGTTTCTTAAATACTTACATTGATCAACGTGATACTTGTGTCCTGTTTTGGTTACAAATACTGTTTCAGAGAAAGAAACTAGTGGAATTAAAAATAATATCAGGAATATTATCCTTTTAAAGCTACTCATCTTGGCTTGCAGACGCTTATTTATTTAAGTGTTATTTAATCAATCTAAATTATGACGTTAAATTATATAGATTAATACCAATTTGACATAAAATTAGGTGACAATAGGTACTAGGTCACTCATTTCACTCATAAAACTAGTCTATAAATACTTTGCTGAATTATCTTTAGACAAGTATTCTATAAATAATATAGAAGTCATTAATCAAACTGGCTTTATTAATCTTGTGCATTGAATGAGAAATACATATTACTGTTATTCATCTGGAGATACTAAAAAAATCTTGGTTTTTCTGAAGGAATTAAGGGTTTTGTCTGATTTAGAACTTATCGTCAAGTGTCTGGAGCTGAAAATTAAAGGCCTTAATGGCGATCATCACCTCAATTTGATGTTTATTGCACTATACTATGAAACGGAAGTCAGAAATTTAGAAACACCCTTAAGATTAATAGACGACAGGTTATATTTTGACGAGGGTTTTAAGAAGTTCTCCACAATGGAAAAATTAATCGCAAGTGGAGTAAAAATCGTCCAAAAATCTGGTGCTATCTTAATGCCTGTTTCTCAAAAATTAGCAGACAAAATCAATTCTTGTAAAAATGGATAATATAACCTCAAATTATTCCACAACTATTATCTGACTCAAAATGTCTCAAATAATTGAGATTTATCACTGTAAAATTATCTCGAACCCATAGATTTATCAAAATACCATCAATGAAACATCTCCTAACAGTTATCGCTTTAGCGTTGTGTATATCTTTAAAAGCCCAACAAAACGATCCCAACTTTGAAAAGGGACTCATCAAGTTCAATCAAAATGACTTCCAAGCATCTGTAGAGCTATTTACCAAATCAATAAAGCAAAGCCCAACTACGCTAGCTTACTATAAGCGAGCTAAAGCTTATCAACGACTCGGTAGTTACGATGCTGCGTTAAACGATATAAATCAAATCCTACTCAAAGAGCCACTCAACAAGGAGGCCATAGATTCAAAGACTCTCCTGTACTATCTAAAGGATGATTACAAATCAATGGCAGACAATATTAAAAGAAACATAAACAATGGAATAGAGACTGAACATAACAGCCGTTTTTATCTTGCAATAGCATACGAGGAATTAGGCAAAACTGATAGTTCTTCCATTCTCCTTGAATTACATCTAAAACAGAAACCAGATGATGTTGATGCCTTGTCCTATAGATCTGGCTTATCGATTGTTAAATTAGAGTTTGACTCCGCATTAGCTGATTTAGATAAAATTATCAAGCTGGATACAACCTATAAAGACGCTTATTTTTCCCGCGGTTTTGTAAAGACACTAATGGGACAGTATAACGTTGCTCTCCCTGACTTAGACAAGGCTGAAAAACTGGGATTCGAAGATTTGATTTTAATATTTGAAACTAGGGGGGATGCTTATAAAGAATTGGGAGATAGCTTAAAAGCTGCTAATGAATACGATAAGGCAATCAACCAAGCCAATGAACCAGATTATGATTTGATGATTAAGAGAGCTAAGTTGGCCTACTATCAATTGGACGACGATCAAACAGCATTTGATTTGATGACAAAAGTGATCCAAGGATCTAAAGACCCTTTACCAGAAGTCTATTACATCAGAGCTTGTTCAGCAAGAGAGTTAAATAAACTTGACCAATCTGAAGCTGACTTTAAAAAATATGCAGAATTAGCCCCAAAAAGTAGAGCGCATTATATACAATGGGCTTATTTAAAAGCAGAACAAAAAGATTGGCAAAAAGTAATTGAGTACTCAAATGAATATCTCAAAGGTCAAAAAGTCCCTGGCTTTGCCAAATCTGTTGCACTTTCTTTAATTGGTAAGGCTTTATACGAACAAAAATCCATTATTGAAGCTACTAAAACACTAGAAGAAGCATTAAAGCTTGATGATGAAAATCCAGATGCACATTTTTGGCTTGCTAAGATATTAATTGAGTTAAATAAAGCCGATGAAGCTTGTGAGCACTTTGTTAAAGCATATGAACTTGGTCATCTTGCAGCTAAAGAAGAATTAATTGTGAATTGTGATTATACCGAAGATGATTTTGAAGAATAACTTTTAAAAAAATGGTAAAAAATGATTTTGTAAAAGTAATGTCGGAAAAATCTGACAAAGAATTAGTTGATATTGTAACTATTCTGAGAAAGGATTATCAAGAAGCAGCAGTTGAAGCGGCAATTGAGGAATTGAAGATTAGAGATAAATGGAATATGCATTTTGAACACTTTCAAAATAAAACTGATCTTGATAATCCAAAGGCAGAGGATGTATATGACCCAAAAAGAATATGGAAAATTGCAAGAAGCGGATTAATAATTTTTGGAATTTTTCATTTTTTCTTGGAAGTCTTGTTTGGTTTAAAAACAGGGCAACAAACAGGCCCTATAGTTCCAGTGTTTTTTAATTATCTATTATCTAGTTTATGGATAAAAAGCATTGCGAAGGGAAAAAAAATAAATAATCCCTTTTATTATTCCATTGTAGTATCATTTATAGTTTTGGGGATTCGAGTTTTACTCGGATTTTTACTCCTATTGTTTGTCAATTCCCGTATATCTGCTTTAAATATTAATAAAGGCTGGAATAAAGATTCTGAAAAACTATTTGTTTCTGAAATTTCAGAAAGTACAAATTCGCTCGGGCTTTCTGATGATAGCAAGGGAATATTTGCAACCTTTATGTTGAAAAATATAAAATCAAAGTATCCTTTAGGCATAGAATATGTCAATGTCGATTCGTTAATTAATGACACCTCACTATTCCAAAAAGCTGTTTCTGAATTAAATTTGACATTTAAATGGGTTCCTGCTTTTGAACAAGGGGTACGAGAAAAGCTCTTAAGTTTGGAAGGAATGGATTCATTTTCTGAAACAAAACGAAGTGAAATCGTAGACTGCATAATCCAAAATTTGAAGGCTACTTATCCAGGTGGAATAAATATTAAAAGAATAGAAGAGTCATCTTTTGATGAAATTGTGCAAGATTGTTTGAGCGATTGATCTTATTATGATTTATTTATTCTTAGAAACCATTAATTACACCAATGAAAAATCACTGGTTTAACCTCAACATAGGCAGGAAGTTAGTCTTAAAATAACTGGTTTGTCCAAACCCTATCGTATTTGCTCAAATACTTTTTATAATCACATTCAGTATTTCGGCACACAAGTAGTATTGTTAGGAAACTCAGTTAGTAAAGGCAACTAATTTAATAACCACTCCTGTATAATTGGAATGTTGCTCCCTAACAATTAGACCATTAGATTAAAAACTCAGTATTGCTAATTACTAAGAGGAAGAGCTGTCTCATAGATAGGTGCTCATCAGTCAATAAGCCCCATTTATTGAAGTAGATTTATACTAGATGTATCACGTGTATATACCCTGGGGATGATACCCTTATACAGCCAGGGTGGTGGACTAAAAATAACTGGTTTACCTAAACCCCGCCACCTCATAAATTGCGGAGTAAGCTATCTGAATTTTGACAAACCTCATCAAATTACTTGCTTGGATTGAGTTTTAGAATTTAGTATAATTGAAATGATGTAGCAGAATAGTAAAGGAGATCTTTGCCGTGAAATGATTAAATCTACTACCTAATCTACTACCCGTAAAAGTTGATGGAAATAAAAAATGCCCTACTGTATATCAATAAGGCATTTTGGGTTTTGTTGTTGTGGAGTCGGAGGGATTCGAACCCTCGTCCAAACATGGTACAAATTACGCTTTCTACATGCTTAGCAATTATTCAATTGTCGGGAAGGGGAAGGTCAATCGCTTACCTGTACCTTCTTCCGTAGGTGCTTGTTCTCATTTGTTTATCGCACCCTAAACAAACCAGTTCGGTGATTCGATGCCTCTGGTGTTCAGCCTACCAAACCGAAGTTGAACGAGACAAAAGCTGAGCTAATTCTAAATTAGGCAGCTAAGGCGTAGTTGTTTTCGCCAATTATAGTTTGAAAGTTCAGATTTAAGCGCTAGACTCACAATGCGCTGCATGCTTACATACTTGCCGCCATCCTGTCAATTCCGGTCGACCCCGTAAGTAATTACAAAGATACAAAATTCGGGCCACTAAGCCTGGTCTGCCAAAGAGGCACTTATTTTAAGAGTACGGCCCGGATAGCTTAATAAAGCCTGTTCTAAACAATCCATGGCTTGTTCCAAATCATGTTTATTTAACACATAAGCCAAACGTACCTCATCTTTACCTGCTCCACTGCTGCTGTAAAATCCTGTAGCAGGGGCCATCATCACTGTTTGATTTTGGTATTCGAAATGTTCTAAAATCCATTGGCAGAAAGCATCCGAATCGTCAATAGGTAAACGGGCTACCACATAAAAGGCTCCGCCCGGATTTGGACAAAAAGCACCTTCCATTTGGTTCAGTCGCTTAACCAATAAATCTCTGCGAAGCGTATATTCTTTATTTACTTCTTCAAAATAGCTGTTAGGTGTATCAACGGCTGCTTCGCCCGCAAGCTGAGGAATCATTCCGGGACTTAATCTTGCCTGTGCGAATTTTAATGCAGCAGACATCACCGCCTTATTTTTGGTGATAAGACAGCCTAAACGAGCGCCACAGGCACTGTAACGTTTAGATACCGTATCCATTACAATGACATTTTCTTCTAAGCCCTCCAAATGCATGGGCGAAATAAAATTCCTGCCATCGTAACAAAACTCACGGTAGGCCTCATCAGAAAATAAATACAAGTCGTATTTTAAGCAGAGTGTTTTCAGGGCCTCTAATTCTTCTTTAGAATACAGGTATCCAGTAGGGTTGTTAGGATTACAAATGATGATGGCTTTGGTTTTCGGAGAAATTAATTTTTCGAACTCCGAAATGGCAGGTAAGGCAAAACCATCTTCAATGTGTGATAAGATGGGTTTCACCACCACATCACTCATGCAAGCAAAGCCATTGTAATTTGCGTAAAAGGGCTCAGGGATAATGATCTCATCACCCGGATTCAAGCAGGCCTGCATGGCAATGGTAATTGCTTCAGAACCGCCGTTGGTCACCAATATATCTTCATGAACCAGTTGGTAATTCAGTTTATTATAATATTCAGCTAATTTTTTTCTGTAAGATAGCGTACCCTCAGAAGCGGTATAAGCCCAAACCTTGAAATCAATATTTTTGATGGCATTCAACATCACTTCCGGAGTTTCGATATCCGGCTGACCGATGTTTAGGTGATAAACTTTCTTTCCTTCCAATTTTGCTTTTTCAGCAAATGGACTCAACTTTCTGATAGGCGAAGCGGGCATTTGCGCTCCTTTGATCGACACTTTAGGCATGGCACAAAAATACAAAAACCCCGCTGATGGCGGGGTTTTTTCTTGTATAAAAATATGATTACTTATTAATTACTTCACCTTTGATATAAAGGGATTTCACAGGAGTTTTCGCATTCGATTTAATGGTGATTGCTTTGCTAAAAGGCATTGCTGCCGCTGCATTGTAGGTTACCTTGATCACGCCGCTTTCCCCTTTTTTGATAGGAGTTTTGGTGTATTCAGGAACGGTACAACCACAGGTTGATTCCACATTCGTGATGATGATGGGTTCTTCACCTGTATTTGTGAATTTAAAGTCCACACTCACTGGTTTGCCCTGAGGAATTTTGCCAAAGTCATAAGTTTCCTTGTCAAATTTAAACTCAGGCTGTTGTTGAAGGCTCATTGCAGTGAGGCCTAAAAAGCCAATTGCAAAGGCGCATAAAATCAAAATCTTTTTCATTGTAATAGAATTAGTATTTCAAATATAAAATTAAAACCCGATACAGGTATCAACATGCTAATTTTATTATAAAACGTATAAATAGTTGATAGCGTATATTTTCTTATTTTTGCGCTCAAGAAAATACTGTTATGCCTAAAAGCGCTCCTGTAGAAACAATAGGTTTTGAGAATGATGAATTGAGTTTTGATGATTTCAAGCAGATCGTCATCAACGATTATAAGATCGCTTTCGAAAGCCGACAGGCCAGTTTATTGGGCCGTAAAGAAGTGCTGACCGGCAAGGCCAAGTTCGGTATTTTTGGAGACGGTAAGGAATTGGCGCAGATCGCTATGGCCAAGGCATTTAAAAATGGCGACTGGCGCTCCGGTTATTACCGCGATCAAACATTCATGTTCGCCACGGGGATGTCCAATATCACCGAGTTCTTTGCACAGTTATACGCCAATCCGGATGTAAACGCAGAGCCTGCCTCTGCCGGAAGGCAAATGAATGGCCACTTTGCCAGCCGTAGCTTGAATGAGGACGGATCGTGGAAGGACCTGACCGCTCAAAAAAATTCTTCAGCAGATATTTCACCCACCGGCGGACAAATGGCCCGTTTAGTGGGTTTGGCTTATGCTTCTAAATTATATCGTCAAAATAAGGATTTATCCTATTTAAAACATTTCTCTGTAGAAGGCAACGAGGTGGCATTTGGCACCATCGGAAATGCCTCTACATCTGAAGGGGTGTTTTTTGAAGCGATGAATGCAGCCGGGGTCTTACAAATACCGATGGCAGTTTCTGTTTGGGACGATGCTTATGGAATCTCCGTTCCGGCCGAATACCAAACTACCAAACAAGATATCTCAGAAATATTAAAAGGTTTTCAGCGTGATGATAAGGGAGTAGGATTCGAGATCTTCAAGGTAAAAGGTTGGGATTATCCTGGACTATGCCAAACTTATCAGCAAGCCATTCAAGTTTGTAGAGAAACGCACGTTCCGGTATTGATCCATGTTACTGAACTGACCCAGCCGCAAGGGCACTCAACTTCTGGTTCTCATGAGCGCTACAAATCGGCCGATCGACTGGCATGGGAACAGGAATACGACTGCATTACTCAAATGCGTAAATGGATGCTTGATGCTCAAATGATCACCGAGGAGGAATTGAATGAAATAGAGCAATCTGCTAAAGATTACGTTCGCGATTGCCAGAAAAAGGCTTTGAATGAATTTTTGAGTACAATTCAGGAAGAAAAGCAATTGGCGGTTCAATTGCTCAACGCTATAGCCGTACCTGAAGTTCAGGTCTTGGCTCAGGAGCTTTCCAAGATTGCCGATGCTTCTCGTAAAGAGGTGTATAGTACAGTCAGAAAGGCCATCAGATTATTAAAGGGTCAAAATTCTGAATCGAAAACAGCATTGATGAATTGGTATCAGGCCCAGTCGCTTGCAAACGCCGATCGATATAACTCAAAATTATTTTCTGAATCCAACCAGTCTCCGGATGTCATTCAGAAGGTAGAATTAGCTTATGCGACAGATGCACCTTTGCTGGACGGACGTGAAATTTTAAATGCTTGTTTCGATGCTCATTTTTCACGTGATCCGCGGATTGTTGCTTTTGGTGAAGACGTAGGTCGTATCGGCGATGTGAACCAGGGTTTTGCAGGCCTACAGGAAAAATTTGGCGATCTTCGCATTATCGACACCGGAATTAGAGAAATGACTATCGTAGGTCAGGGTATCGGCTTGGCCATGAGGGGCTTAAAGCCCATCGCCGAAATTCAATACCTGGATTATTTACTATTTGCTTTAAACATTCTGAGTGATGACTTGGCTACTGTTAGTTACCGCACCAAAGCCGGACAGAAGGCGCCTTTAATTATCCGGACCCGCGGGCACCGTTTAGAAGGTATTTGGCATTCTGGTTCACCTATCGGGATGATTTTACACTCACTTCGCGGAGTTCATGTTTGCGTACCCCGCAACATGACGCAAGCAGCAGGCATGTATAATTTATTACTTCGTGCCGATGAGCCAGCCCTCATCATTGAGTGTTTGAATGGTTATCGTTTAAAAGAACGCTTGCCGCAAAATATTGCCGATTTTACCGTTCCATTAGGTACAGCTGAGGTAATTCGTGAAGGGAAAGATCTCACGGTAGTTTCCTATGGTTCCACCTTGCGAATTGTGGAGGAGGCTGCCGAAGAGCTCGAAAAATTGGGTATTTCTATTGAGATTGTCGATCCACAAACTTTATTGCCTTTCGATAAGGAACAGCTATGCGCTCAATCTGTTAAGAAAACAAATAAGTTGCTGGTTGTAGATGAAGATGTTCCCGGAGGGGCTTCTGCATATATTTTGCAGCAGATCATCGAAACTCAAAAAGCTTATTATTTCCTCGATGCACAACCGCGGACCTTAACTGCCAAGGCACACCGCCCGCCATATGGTTCTGATGGAGATTATTTTAGCAAACCTTCGGTAGATGATGTAGTGGAAACGGTCTACGCCATGATGCACGAAAGCAATCCGGCGAAGTACCCTGCAATTTTCTAAAGTTTAGCTGTTTTATTTCTCAAATAATGGTCTGCCATTACCAGGGCGGCCATGGCTTCTACAATGGCCACTGCACGTGGAACCACACAAGGATCGTGTCTTCCTTTGCCTTGAATGGTGGTTGCCTGCCCTTCTTTATTAACAGTTTCCTGATCTTGCATGAGGGTAGCAACAGGCTTGAAAGCCACTCTGAAGCAAATATCCATTCCATTAGAGATGCCCCCTTGAATACCTCCGGAAAAATTCGTCAATGTTTTGGTTTTTTTTCCTTCCTGGATGAATAAGTCATTGTGTTCGGAGCCCTTCATTTCAGAACCGCTAAATCCAGAACCATATTCAAAACCGTGAACCGCATTGATGCTGAGCATGGCCTTTCCCAAATCGGCATGCAACTTATCAAATACCGGTTCGCCCAATCCTACAGGACAATTCATAATCACCGCAGCAATCTTACCACCAATGGTATCGCCCTCTTTACGGATGTTTTCAATTAGATCAGTCATTTCTTTGGCCGTGGCTGGGTCAGCACAACGAACCAGGTTGCTCTCGCGATGCTGAATGAGTCTGCTCAGGTCGTTTTGGTCCAGATTGGGAGCTTCGACTAATCCAACTGCAGACACATGGGCAAAAATTTCGATGCCTGCTTGTTTGAGTAAGATTTTGGCAATGGCGCCGGCTGCCACACGTGCGGCAGTTTCGCGGGCCGAAGAGCGGCCTCCACCACGGTGATCACGATGACCGTATTTTTGCTGATAGGTAAAGTCGGCATGCGAAGGTCGGAAGGCGTCTTCCAGATGGGTATAATCTTTAGAACGCTGATCTTCGTTTGGAATGAGGATTGCAATGGGTGTGCCGGTAGTTTTTCCTTCAAATACTCCTGAAATGACCTTTATGGTGTCACTTTCCTTGCGTTGGCTGGTCAACTTTGATTGACCGGGACGGCGTTTGTCCATTTCGTTCTGGATGAATTCCAAATCGATGGGGAGGTTCGCCGGACATCCGTCAATGACTACTCCAATGGCTTCGCCATGTGATTCGCCAAAGGTGCTTATTTTGAAGAGAGTTCCGAAGGAGTTTCCAGCCATGAGATAAAATTACGCTTTAATTTCAAATCCTGCTTGTTGCAGGTGTTTCCAAAAATCAGGATACGATTTATTCACCACCTCCGGATCCTGGATCTCCACTTCATCTATAATTAAAGCCAATGATGCAAAAGCCATGGCCATGCGGTGATCATCATAGGTTTCAATTTGAATTTTTGCAGGCAACACACGTTCGCTGCAATCCAGTTTATAGGTCAGGTTTTTCTCAATTAATCGAACTCCCAGTTTAGCTAATTCTGTTTGCAGGGCCTTAATTCGATTGGTTTCTTTTATTTTGAGCGTTTCCAATCCTGTAAAGGTGGCATCATGACCAATTGCTGCACAACAAACAATGAGGGTTTGTGCCAGATCCGGGCAGTCTTTCAAGTCAAATATTTTACGAATGGGTTTCCGATCATCTTTGAGAAGCGCAACCCCTCCATTCTTAAATTGCGAACTGATGCCAAAATTGGCCATTAACTCTGTGATTTTACTGTCGCCCTGTAAACTGTAAATCTGCAAATTGGGTAAAAATAATTCTGCTTCTCTGGCCAATGTCGCAATTGCATACCAATACGAGGCCGCACTCCAATCCGGTTCGATGGTAATGATACTTGAACTAAAATCTTGCTTTTCAATGCGAATTATTTGATCTGTCCATTCGTGTTTGATACCTGCCTGTGCAAGCATGGCAAGTGTCATCTCAACATAAGGTTTAGATGTTAGTTCACCTTCAATCTGTAAAGTTAAACCCTGAGGCAGGGAAGGGGCAATGAGCAATAAAGCAGAGATGTACTGACTGCTGATATTGCCCTGTATGCTGATTTTATTTGTTTTTTGAACGAGAGGCCCTTTGATTTGAAGTGGTGGAAATCCTTCATTTTCAGTGTATTCAATCGGGGTACCTAAAGTACGCAGGGCATCTACCAAGATCCCGATGGGTCGTTCCTGCATGCGTTTAGTGCCAGTAAGCACAAATTCTCCGGCTTGTAAACTTAAAAAAGCTGCCAGAAAGCGCATGGCTGTACCGGCCGGGCCGACATTAAGTTCGGAGTTTGGAATTTGGAGTTGGGTCTTTAAAATCTGTTGCAGGGTTTGGGTATCGGTAGCAGCAGAAAGGTTGCTAACCGAAACTTGTCCCTTACTCAATGCCTGTAAAATAAGCGCCCGGTTGCTCTCACTCTTCGAACCTGTCAGTTCAATTTTGGTGTCGATTTTTTTGCTTGGATGAGAAATTACGATCGATTTCATGATTTTGGTTCGGGCGGTACACCCTCATTCATAATTTCTGTTTGTTTGCGGATAGATTCTCCGTGAATCAATTCCAGCAATTTGCCAACAAAGCTCATTTCCAGGTTCAATGCCTTGGCAAAGTCACTTCTTTTGTGGATGATCTCGTCCCAACGGCTCAATTGAAAGATGGTGACTCCATTGTCACGTTTATATTCGCCAATCTTCTCCACCAATTTCATACGTTCAGCCATTGTCTGGATGATTTGATCATCAATTTGATCGATCTGTGCCCGTAATTTGACTAAATTATCTTCAAACTCAGCATTTTTAACCTCAGGCGATCTCAAAGTCAAATTCCCAATCAATTCATCTAAGGCAATAGGAGTGAGTTGTTGTTTGGCATCGGTCCATGCTTGGGCGGGATCCAGATGCGATTCGATCATCAATCCCTGCATATCCAGATCCAGTGCTTTCTGTGCAATGTAGGGAATCAGTTCTCTGTTCCCACAAATGTGACTCGGATCGTTGAAAATAGGCAGTTCGGGTGCCAGTGTTTTTAATTGGATAGCCAGTTCCCACATGGGCTCGTTACGAAAGGGACTCTTCTCAAAAGAAGAAAAACCACGATGTATGGCTGCCAATTTCGTTATCCCTGCATGGTTAATTCGCTCCAAGGCCCCGCACCAAAGTGATAAATCGGGGTTTACCGGATTTTTAACCAAAACCGGTACATCTACTCCTTTTAAAGCATCGGCAATTTCCTGCACCGTAAATGGGTTTACCGTTGATCTGGCACCTACCCAAAGTATGTCCACACCGGCTTTGAGGGCTTCCTCAACGTGCTGGGCTTTAGCTACTTCAACCGCGGTAGGTAAACCGGTTTGTACTTTGGCTTTCATAAGCCAGTTCAACCCAATGCTTCCAACTCCTTCAAACTCACCCGGACGTGTTCTGGGTTTCCAGATGCCGGCTCTAAGTATGGCCACCCTGCCGGATTTGGCCAATAAGCGAGCGGTGCCCAGTACTTGCTCCTCGGTTTCGGCACTGCAAGGCCCTGCAATTAATGGAGGTTGCTCGCAGCTCGGTAACCAGCTGTTTAAGGGAGAAATATGTAGGGCCAATTTCATCTTCTTAAGCTCGGATTAAATCCCGGTAAAATTCCAAACTATTTTTGATTTCTTCAGGACTTGCGTACTGGTCATAATCGCAGGAGCCGATCTTGTTGAGCAGAGCAAAACCGATTTTGCCAGCTTCATTTTTCTTATCGTTTTGCATGTAATGGAGCAAGGCCGAATCGGCTTCTTCTGGAATGGAGATCATTGGGAATTTAGTCTTTATGCAATTGCATATTTGTACCAATTCATCCTCAGTCAATCCATTCATTTTTTTTGAAAGATAAGCCTCACAAATCATGCCGATGGCCAATGCTTCGCCGTGGAGTAGGGGAGTGCTGCTTTCTAAAAAATAGCTCTCCAAAGCATGGCCAATGGTATGTCCGAAATTGAGCGTTTTTCGCAAATTTTGCTCTTTTATATCAGTTTTAACTATCTCATTTTTAATTACTAATGATTTATAAATTAATACTTTACTGATATTTTTAATATCAATAGACTGTAAATCAATGAAATATGATTTATCTGTAATTAATCCATGTTTAAGCATTTCTGCATATCCTGCGATTAATTGTCTGTTTTCCAATGTTTTAAGAAATTCTGGCTCAATAAACACTGTTTCTGGCTGCGTGAAGGTACCAATACAGTTTTTTACCCCGTCCATATCAATACCGGTCTTCCCACCAACAGCGGCATCTACTTGGGCCAGCAGGGTGGTGGGGACCTGAACAAAATCAATTCCTCGTTTGTAAGTGGCAGCTGCAAAACTTCCCATATCGCACACCATGCCTCCCCCCAAATTAATGAGCAGACTTTTACGATCCGCTCCAAAATCGAGTAACATTTTCCAGACGCCGATACAGAAGTCGATATTCTTGTTTTCTTCTCCGGGTTCAATTTCGATCACATCAAATGCTGTAAGCTGAGGCAAGGCTTTTTGCACTAAAGGCAAGCAGTGTTCTGCGGTATGTCTGTCCACCAGGAAGAATATCTTGGAATACTTCCGCTCTTCAAGAAATCTTCCTAATTCTTTGAGCGCATCCTGCAAGTAAATGGTATAGCCGATACTTTCTAAAGTCTTCGTCATACGATCTCTATTTCTTGGCCATTAAATGCAATTCGATCTCCTTTTTTTACCTTCAACCTTTTCCGGTAATCAACCTCCCCATTATAAAGCACCTCCCCCTGGCTCACCACAATTTGTGCCTCCCCTCCGGTTTGTACCAGGTTGGTGGCTTTTAATAATTGGATGAGGGGGATAAATTCGCCTTCCAGCTTAAATTTGATCATGTTGTAAAGGTATAAAATCGCTAATTAATTATAACATGCTCTGGGTTTGAGCCTTATTTTTAACTTTGCTGCATGCAAGTTAATCACCAGGAGCATCATCCGCCAAAAGGCGATTCTTTATCATTTGATAATACCGAAATTGCATTCAGAAATAAGAGCAATGCTGAATTAAAGAGGGCTTATTGGCTTTTCAAAATCATCAGTATCAATATTTTAACTAAAATTGGTCCTCCTCTAACCAATTTTGCCATCAAAATAGGATTGCCTATTACCGGAATCATCAGGGTTACCATTTTTAAACATTTTTGCGGCGGCGAAACCATTGCCGATTCTGAAAAGGCAATTGCACAACTAGCCGCGGGCAAAGTAGGAACTATCCTGGATTATTCTGTAGAAGGTGAGGAAGAAGAATTGGTTTTTGATGAGACTTGTGCCGAAGTGATTCGCACGATTGAAAGGGCTAAGGGCGATCAGCGCATTCCTTTAACGGTTTTCAAGCTCACGGGTATTGCCCGTTTTGCTTTGTTGGAGAAACTGGATGCTAAAAAATCACTCAGCTTTGAAGAAAAACAAGAATTTGAACGGGTACGAGACCGCGTAAAGCGGATTTGTAGCCGTGCTGCCGAATTGGAGGTTCCGGTAATGATCGATGCCGAAGAAAGCTGGATCCAGGAAACTATTGATGAACTGGCATTGGAAATGATGCGTTTGTATAACCTTAAGAAATTACTTATTTACAATACTTATCAATTATACCGACACGATAAACTGGCTGATTTGAGGGCAGACATGGCTACCGCGAAAAAAGAAGGCTTCATTTTGGGAGCAAAATTAGTTCGGGGAGCTTACATGGAAAAAGAACGTAAACGTGCTGCCGAAATGGCTTATCCATCGCCCATACAGCCTGATAAGGAGAGCAGCGATCGCGATTACGATTTAGCGGTTAAAGCATGTATGGAGCAGCTGGATCATGT
>CANHCS010000021.1 GCA_947459195.1 Sphingobacteriaceae bacterium | reverse complement strand
CGGATGTCTGTTAATGAGAATTGATCAGCAGATTGACCATCAAATAAGATGTTGCCTTCTTGTGCCTCATAAAATCTTAGAATCAATGATGCCAAGGTTGATTTTCCGGCTCCACTTGGCCCAACAATGGCCACTCTTTCACCAGATTTGGCTTCAAAACTTACCGATTGTAGCACAGGCATTTCAGGCCTAGAGGGGTATTGAAATGAAACATTTTGAAACCTCAGGTCGCCTTTGATTGTTTTCGCGATACTATTTTCATGCTCATTTATAGAAATTGACTCATTGGGCTCGTTGAGTATCTCTAAAACCCGCTCGCTGGCGCCCACTGCTTTTTGCACATTGGCATACAGTTCAGGGAAGCTACCCATTGCTGCTCCAACAAAAATGGCATACAAGATAAAGGTGGTTAAATTCCCTACAGAAAGCTGGCCATTAGAAACCAAAACCGAACCATACCAAATGACCGCAACAATAGCTCCGAAGAGACAAAAGATGATAAATGAAGCAAATGCCCCGCGGTAACTAGCACCTTTGAGGGCGATTTTAACTACATTTTGTAGGTTTTTTTGATAACGATTTGCCTCATAGGCTTCATTTACAAAAGCTTTTACGTTCGCAATGCCTTGTAAGGTTTCCTGAACCACGGTGTTTGATTCAGCCAATTGATCTTGTGCTTCACGAGATACCTTTCTGATGAAACGACCGAATATCACAGCCGATATTACCAAAATTGGTAGAATGGCTAAATTTAAAAGTGTGAGCTGGTAAGAAACCACAAAAAGTAAGGTCACACCACCTATTAAGAGTACGATTTGTCTGAACATTTCTGCCAATGTAGTGGTCAATGTATCCTGTATTTGTGATAAATCGGCAGAAATGCGGCTGTTTAACTCACCCACCCGGCGATTGGCAAAAAAGTTCATTGGTAAGGTAATCAATCTGAAATAAGTGTCTCTTCTGATATCAGACAATGCTTTTTCTGCTACTTCAACAAAAAACCGAATCCTGAAAAAGGAAACAAATGACTGAAGAAATAAGATCGCAAAACAAATGAGTCCGATGGTATGGATCTCACCAGGTATAAAACTGATTTTTTGCTTGCCTTGTGCCGCATCGATCATGGCTCCCAGCAAAGAAGGAAAAGCTAGTCCGGTGAGACTCGACAGGAATAGGAAAACGATTCCAAATATAAATTTTAAGCGATAGGGTTGGAGGTAGGCAAGTAATTGGGATATTTTACGGATGTTCTCTTTGTTGATCTTTGCTTTTGGCAAATCTTCTTCCTGCTTGTTTCCACTATTGAGTGTATTTCTTGCCATGTTGCGCTAAACCTTTTTTATCGACCCCTAAATTAGCTGATAATTCATCAATATTACATTCCCAGGCTGAGTATGACTCAATTTTTACCTTATTAGCCAATAAAAAAGTCAATTTTTTCTCAAAAAATTTAAAACTGATTTCACCGTTTCCTGAGGATCTTCTTCTTGCGGAACATGTCCCAATTTCGGGAAAGTGACCAGTGTATTATTCGGTAAATCCTTTTGAAAACGATAGGCTACAGAAATAGGAATTAGGCGATCCTTTTCACCCCAAATAATTAGGGTAGGAGTTGATAGTTTTTTTAGTTGTTCATAGTTTTCATCCAATCCCTTTTTTCTGAACTTAGACATCCGGTCTATGAATGCAGCACGGTTGCCTGCTCTCAAGGAGAGTTCAAAATATCGGTCAACTAGCTTCTTATCAATTTTAGAAGGCTCACCGTAAACATTTTCAATACTTTTCTTTAAAATGGGTCGTGGAGTAATGTACTTAAACACATTCTTAATGACAGGGATGGAAGCCAATTGAAAGGCCAAAGGGATCGATTCGGATTGGATAGGATAGCCTGCTGCGTCTACTAAGATCAATTTTTTCGTTTTTTGAGGATGTTTTAAGGCATAATTCCAGGCAATGTAACCACCCAAAGAATTTCCGCCTATGATACATTTTTCAACGCCCAGCCGAGTTAAAAAATCATCTATAAAATCAACATAAAACGAAACTGAATAATCACCAGCAGGATGTGGACCGGTTAGACCGTAAGCCGGAAGATCTAAAGTAATGATCCTGTGTTCGCTTTGTAGTTCTTGTACCCAACCTTCCCAGGTATGTAAACTGGCGGCTGTGCCATGTAAGAGCACAATAGGAAGAGAATCTGTTTGATTACCCTGATCTCGGTAATGTACTTCCAAGTCCTCCATTTTAAGAAATTTAGAAGGACTGACGGCATGTTTTTGTTTCAGGATCGGTAAAGGAATATCATTTTCCCAGAAGGTCATCCCAATACCAAAAACAATCAGAATCAATATCCATATCAGGTATTTGAGTGATTTTTTCATCAGGTCATTTTGTTTAATGTCCATGCAACTGCTTTTTCGGCAAATAGTGGTTTTACCCGAGCCCATGTCAGTTTAAATAATTCAGATTCCCGGTATTGATTCAAGAATTGTTCAGATTCCCATAAACTGATGGTAAAAAATTGGGAAGGCTCATTAAGATCTCTATAAAGATGCAAATCATAGCAACCTTCACTTTGTGAAATATGTTGTTTCATCTCTTCAAAAATTTCGAGAAAGGCTGGCACTTCTTCCGGCCTGAAATGCATTTTTACAATTCGGGTAATCATTTATAAAATTCTATACGAACGATATCGCCGAGGTGTAAACCCAATAAACCACTGGCGTTTCCTTTATTGATGGCAATTTCCAAATGGTTGGAAATGCCAAATAAACAAAGTTTCTCACCTTCAGGTACCTCATTATAATGCCAGCTGAGGGAAGTTATCGATTCGTTTCTCCGGAAAAAGAGGTTGAAATTCCGGTTCTTTTGCTGTTTGGTAAATAGTTCTTTAGTGATGTTTGTGATCACATTTTGGAAAGAATCAATGTAAATTACGCTTCCGCGGATGAGGTCGCCTTCAATTACCGGCTGCAGGGTCATCCTTTGTTCAATTCCATTGATGGAAATTCCAATTTCGTTCAATTTGCCACCCTTGGCTAAATGACAGGCGGCCTTGGCTAAAATATCTGAAAGCGGGAAATGCAGGAAATTGAGATCCTGCATGATGTTGATTTCTACCACTTCACTTGGTTGTTCATCAAACAACAAAGAGAAAATGCCATTATCTGAACCTACAAAGAAATGATCTTTATACCGCAAAGCCAGGTATTTGGAATTTTCATGATAAACAGAATCAATCCCAATAAGGTGAACGGTTTCCTTTGGAAAATAGTGGAAAGAGTTTTTTAAAACGAAGGCTGCATGAGGAATATTAAACGCAGAAATATCATGGCTGATATCCACCAAATTAGCATTGGGTAACAATTTCAATAAACTACCTTTTAGGGCGGCCTGATAGAAGTCTTTAGTTCCCAGATCAGTAGTTAAGGTAATGATGCCCATTCAGAAAAATGAATATTTATTAGTATTCTTGCTATTGGTAATTGCCTACAAATATTCAATTTTTATCGCACAAAAAAACGTATTTTTAACTAGTAAATTTTTATAAATAATTCTTTTGAACGAACTGATCATCACCCTCGAAAATGTAAACCCCGTAATGCTTTGGGGCCCGAAAAATGAAAATTTCGAAATCTTAAAAAAGCATTATCCAAAAATCAAGATCGTAGCACGGGGAAATGAAGTGAAAGTCCTCGGAGACGAAAAGGAGCTGAATCAATTTCAACAAAAGTTCCAGGAGATACTCGACCACACAGATAAATTCCAGCAGCTCAATTCAAACGAGATTGAACACCTATTGGGTGCCAGCCCTTCATCCAATGATTCTGAAGCTGGTTCAGATAAGATCAACGGTAGTGAACCGATTGTTTTCGGGCCGAACGGCATTGTGGTAAAGGCCAGAACAGCCAATCAGCGCCGTATGGTGGATAGTATCCAAAAGAATGACATCATATTTGCCATTGGCCCGGCAGGTACCGGTAAAACCTACACCGCAGTTGCTTTGGCGGTAAGGGCGCTTAAAAATAAAGAAGTAAAGCGCATCATTCTTACTCGTCCGGCAGTAGAAGCAGGGGAGAACCTTGGTTTTTTACCTGGAGATTTAAAAGAGAAGATTGATCCTTATCTACGTCCACTTTACGATGCTTTGGACGATATGATCCCAGCAGAGAAATTGAAGTTATATCTCGAAAACAGAACCATCGAAATTGCTCCTTTAGCTTTTATGCGTGGACGTACTTTAGATAATTGTTTCGTGATTTTAGATGAAGCACAAAATGCCACCGATATGCAGTTGAAAATGTTTTTAACTCGTATGGGCCCAACTGCTAAATTCATCGTTACCGGCGATGCCACGCAGATCGATCTTCCCAAAGTGCAGCAATCGGGCTTGCACACTGCGCTCAGAATTCTACCGGAAATTAAGGGTATAGACATCATTTATTTGAGTGGGGAAGATGTGGTTCGACATAAATTAGTAAAACGGATTTTAGAAGCTTACGGAGATATCCAGAAATAACACATTACATGGCTGCATTTAAGGAAACCAATTTTCAACTACCCGGTCAAACTGCTTTTTATAAGGGCAAAGTAAGAGATGTGTATACCATCGAAGATCAATATTTGGTGATGGTAGTGACAGATCGTATTTCTGCTTTCGACGTGGTTTTGCCAGAGCCCATTCCCTACAAAGGACAAGTACTGAACCAAATTGCTGCTAAGTTTCTAAAAGCCACCAGCGATATCGTCCCCAATTGGGTGATTGATGTTCCAGATCCTACGGTTACCATCGGCCGAATTTGCCAGCCCTATAAAGTTGAAATGGTAATCAGGGGATACCTTGCCGGTCATGCCTGGAGAGAATACCAAGCGGGTCGGAGATCCGTTTGTGGCGTAGCATTACCGGATGGATTGAAAGAAAATGATCGATTGCCTACACCTATCATTACCCCAACCACCAAAGCCGCTTTTGGTCATGATGAAGATATTTCGAGAGAAGAAATTTTATCGAGAGGAATTGTTACTGAGTCTGATTACCTGCAATTAGAACAATACACCAGAGCCCTCTACCAAAGGGGAACTGAAATGGCAGCAGCCAGAGGGTTGATTTTGGTCGATACCAAATATGAATTTGGAAAAACGGAGGATGGAACTATCCTATTAATTGATGAAATTCATACGCCCGATTCATCCCGATATTTTTATGCCGATGGCTACCAAGAGCGCCAAGACCGAAATGAGCCTCAACGGCAACTTTCTAAAGAATTTGTTAGAAAATGGTTAATTGAAAACGGTTTCCAGGGTAAAGAAGGGCAGCAAGTTCCGGCCATGAGCAAAGAGTGGATTCAAACCATTTCCGATCGTTACATAGAACTTTATGAGCAAATCATCGGTGAGCCGTTTGTGAGGGCAGAAGGTGCTGATGTACTAGACAGAATTCATCAACATATTCTTAAAAGTTTAAACCAGCTCTCAAAAAAATAATTGATGATAACAATTTTTTAACTATCTTAGAGAGAGATGAAGTTCACAATTGACAAGCACGATAAATATGTAATCTTCAGGTTGGATGAACCCAAACTGAATAGTTTAATTTCACCTAAACTCAAGTCCGAATTGATTTTGATCAATACAGAGGGCCAGAGAAATATTGTGTTAGACCTTTCAGAGGTTAAATATTCTGATTCTTCTGGCTTGGGCAGTTTATTGGTGGGCCATCGTATTTGTAAAAGTGCCGATGGGATTTTCATCTTAACCAATCTGAACGAGACCATTTCGAAACTCATCCATATTTCTCAGTTAGAAGAGGTGTTAAATATTGTGCCTAGCAATGATGAAGCCATTGATCTCATTTTCATGGAGGAAATTGAGAAAGAGCTAAAAAATGAAACACGCTAATTCCCAGAAAACTGAATGAAGTTTGAGCTTACCATTTTAGGAAGCAGTTCGGCCACACCAATTTATAACAGGAATCCTACCGCTCAATTACTGAATATCAATGAGAAATTTTACCTCATTGATTGTGGCGAAGGTACGCAGCAACAATTGCTTCGTTTCAATTGTAAATTCCAGAAGATAGATTACATCTTTATTAGCCATTTGCATGGCGATCATTACCTTGGTTTGGTTGGATTAATATCTTCGATGAATTTGAATGGCCGAATGAAGGCCTTGAAGCTTTTTGGACCACCGGAATTAAAGGAAATCATTGATCTTCAATTAAAACACTCACTTACTACGCTTAGATTCAGTTTAGAATTCAAGCCAACATCGGCTGATCAATTTAAAACGCTATTTGATAACCAGGATGTATTAGTGGAAACCATTCCACTTAATCACCGGATCGCTTGTACGGGTTTTAAATTCACCTTGAAAAAGCGTTTACCAAAGATCCGGATGGATAAGGTGGAAGCCTTGCAAATTCCGCCTGAACAGCGTCAATTGATTAAAAAAGGGTTTCCATTTACCGATTCAAGCGGCAAAGTTCATCAACCTGAAGATTTGACCTTGCCGGCTGAAGAAGAAAGAAGTTTTGCGTATTGCTCAGATACGATTTGTGACTGGTCTTACCTGGATCAGATTAAATGTGTGAACTTATTGTACCATGAATCTACATTTATGCACGATATGTTGGCTCGTGCGGAAGAAACCTATCATACCACTTCCTTACAGGCTGGAGAGATTGCTAAGAGGGCAGAAGTAAAACAACTCTTAATTGGCCATTTTTCGGCACGTTATCGAGAATTAAGTCCAATTTTGGAGGAAGCTCGACAGGTGTTCCCAAACACAGAACTGGCAATCGAAGGCCAAAAATTCGAAATTATTTAGTTTTAGATCCCTTTCCGAAAATCGAAAAGTGAACATAACGTTTGGGGTTTGCTTTCAAATCAATCATTAATTGATCTAAATTAGTAGCAGCCTGATTCAGGTTATTATATAATTGTTGATCATTGACCAGTAGTCCCAAG
Source organism: Sphingobacteriaceae bacterium (assembly GCA_947459195.1). GTDB lineage: Bacteria > Bacteroidota > Bacteroidia > Sphingobacteriales > Sphingobacteriaceae > JAIPAN01. The sequence continues at coordinate 21,366 of CANHCS010000021.1, read as the reverse complement.
CTTCCTTGTCCGGCATTGATTTTATTAACCACTTGCTGCAGGTCGCTTACTGCTTTGTTCGCATTGAGTAGAGTTTCCCCTAATTTAGCTTCTGCACCTTCAGCACTGATTTTTTTCAAATTGGCCGACATCGACTCCAGGTTTACAAGAATATCCCCAATTCGCTTGGTTTGTGCACCCACCAATCCATCCACTTTACGACTGGTGCCTTCGAGTGTTTGAAGCGTTTGGGCAATGCTGCTAAAACTTTGGCTGAAATTGCGTTGGAACTGCGGATTGAGCGTTTGGTTGATGCTATTTAAAACAGAATCCATACGCCCGGCAATTAAGCTTGCTTTCTCTTGCACAGGTTTTAACTGATCCATTAAACCAGCTTGATTGGTACCCAGGAGTGTATCGCCATCTACAGCAAACTCATTGCTATTCCCCAAATAAAACACAACAGCTTTCCCGCCTAATAAATCAGTATTTTCAAGTTGTGCAGTAGTGTTTTTAGGAATATGGTAGTTTGGGTCAATTCTAAATTCGGCAATAATTTTTCCTTGGGGGGTAAGATTAAGTTTTGAAACTCTGCCAACCTGAAAGCCGTTTACATAAACCGGTTTTGAAACTGTTAAGCCATCAATTTTATCGTATACTGCATAATATTCATCATCGGTTGAGAACAAATCCATCCCCTTTAAGAAACTATATCCTATTATGAGCACCGTAATAGCTACTGTTGCAAAAATACCTACTTTAGTTTCGTTTGAAATTTTCAATTTTTGAGATTTAATTCAACATTATTCTATTTCAACCTGCTTTTTGTAGGTTTGAATTGCCTTTAACATGGAGTTTACAATTTCTGCTTGCCCAGTTTCAGAATTCATGTAAACTTCTTCATCCGGGTTAGAAATGAATCCGATTTCGGTTAATACAGCCGGCATACCGGCACGAGCCAAAACGGCTAATGACTTTTCTTTTACACCACGGTCTGGTCTGCCCGATTTAGTGTATTCTTCCTGCATAAAAGTGGCCAATTTGATACTTTGTTCCCTAAAACCATTTTTCAGGAAAGAAAACATGATGATACTCTCCGGATCATTTGGGTCGTATCCTTCATAATTTTCCTTGTAATCTTTTTCTAACAAGATAGAAGCATTCTCTCTGATGGCAATATCTTGTTCATCCAATCGTCCAAAACCCGATACGAAAGTCTCAGTACCACTGGTGCTGGTGCTCTGTGTAGTTACCGTTGAATAGGTGGGTACTCTTCTTCCTTTACTATTGGTACGATAACCATTGACGATCTTTTTGGTATAAATAGGCATCGAGTTGCAATGAATAGAAATGAACAAATCGGCTTTTACCCGGTTTGCAATACCAATTCTTTCATATAAAGGAACGAAAACATCGCTTGTTCTGGTATAAACCACTTTCACATCTTTCATTGATTCTTCAATCGCTTTTCCAAGCTTTAGTGCAACCGCCAATGCCACATCTTTTTCCTTGGATATTAAACCCCTTGTAGCGCCATCTTGTCCTCCATGTCCGGCATCAACTACGATGGTTCGGATACGATAGGTGGTATTTGGTTCTGGATTTGCAAAAGAATATACAGATAAAAGCAGTAGAACCGTTAACAATACATAAATCGGTCTGATGAATGGGATTATTTTCATTAATTTTGATCGATTTTTTGTGATAAGTTTTACAAAAATAGTATTCATCAGCTAATTTGGAATTTATTAAGCTCCTTTTTCGTAACAAGCTTCTGCTTTTTCTTTTTCTGGGAAGTGCTTTCACCACTTTTGCGCAGCAAGATATTCCTTCGGCAAATAGAACGATAAAAGCTGACACTACTGTACAATTGCGATCTAAAACTGCTCAGAAAGCTTCAAAAGTAAAATATAGCGCAGAAGATTCTATTCGTGTAGATAAGAAAAATGGCTTGGTTTATTTATATGGCAGAGCAAGGGTAATTTATGGTGATTTTGAATTGGATGCTGATTTTATACGCTTAGATCAAAAAACAAACACTGTTTTCGCCAGTGGACTCATCAATAAGCAAACCAACCGCTATCAAGGGAAACCGATTTTTAAGCAAGGTAGCGATCAGCCTATTACTACCGACTCTCTGATTTTTAATGTAGAATCCAAAAAGGGAAAATCATTTGGTGTGTTCTCAGAAGTTGATGGCGGCTATTTGACCGCTCGTCAATTCAAGAAAAATGAATACGAGGAAGGCTTTTTTAAAAATGGTATTTATAGTACTTGCAACTTAGAACATCCCCATTTTGGTATTTTCATCACAAGGGGTATAGTAACTGAAAAGCAAATTTTAACAGGCCCTGCATTTCTTCAAATTGAAGATGTACCCCTTCCGGCAGGAATTCCTTTCGGTTTTTTTCCTAAACCTAATCGTCGTGCTTCAGGAATTATGTTTCCAACTTTTGGGGAGGATGCAGTAAGGGGGTTTTTCATTCGAGATTTCGGCTACTATATCGGCTTGAATGATTATTGGGACATGACTTTTCGTGGTAGTGTATTTAGCCGTGGTTCTTATGATGTAAGCACCGCCGCACGTTATCAGAAAAAATACAAATATGATGGAAACCTCAATTTAAGGTATTCATCTACTCGTACCGGAATTGAAGGTACCCCCGGTTACAAACCATTTAAAGATTTCAATATACAATGGAGTCACACACAAAGGCCCGAGGCAAACCCGGGAACCACCTTCACCGCATCAGTTAATGCGGGTACTTCCAGTTATTTTACCAATACCGCTGCCGGAGGATCTTATAATTTTGATCAATTGACCCGTAATACTTTATCATCCAACATCAGCTACGGAAAGGTCTTCGCAGATGGATTGTTCAACTTCACTTCCAGTATCAGCCATAGGCAAGATATGCAACAAAAAACGGTGTTCTTAGAATTACCCACCTTTAGTTTGAACATGAGTACCATTAGTCCTTTCGATTCTAAAAAAAGAACTGGAGAACAAAAATGGTATCAGAGAGTTAACGTAGGCTATAGTTTAAGAGGTACCAATTCCATCGATACTAAAGAAGACCAACTGTTTAAGCAAACCAGCCTGAAGAACTTCAGAAATGGTTTCCAACATGCTGTTCCTGTTAACTTTTCACTTAATCTACTGAAGTTTTTTAATCTTACTTCTGGCGTTAATTACACAGAGAACTGGTATACAACGAGCATTCGTAAAAACTTTAATCCTGCACTTAACCAGGTACTCACCGATACCATACCAGGATTCAGACGGACTTATGAATATAATTTAAGTAGTAATTTAACTACTAAATTTTATGGTCAGGTAAATTTTAAAAAAGGGAAGCTCATGGCCTTGAGACATGTGGTTACGCCCACTATTGGTTTTAATTTTAGACCTGATTTCAGCTCGGCACGCTTCGGTTTTTATGATAATGTGCAGCAAAATATAAATGGAGATCAAGCGCTTTATTCATATTTTGAGCAAGGAGTATTTGGTTTTCCTGGCAGGGGTAAGGTGGCAGGTATTGGTTTCAGTGTAGATAATAATATCGAAGCTAAACTCAAATCAAGAGGTGACTCAACTGGCAAACCTGAAAAAATCCCCATCTTACAAGGTTTAACTTTTTCAGGAAATTATAATTTTGCCCTCGACTCATTTAAATTATCACCGATCGTTTTTTCTGGTCGAACTGCCCTTTTTAAACAAAAAATGGGAATTAACTTCTTCGGGACTTTCGATCCTTACATGTTGAATGACATGGGTAAGCGGATTGATAAATATACTTTCAGTTCGGGTAAACTGCCAAGAGTAACCAATTTTGGATTTTCATTAGATTTTAGTCTCAATTCCCAATCGAATAAAAAACAAACAAACAACAATCAGAATAATACTCTGAATAGTTTAAATCCTGGGCAGGCAAATCAATTAGACTTACTAAATCGTGATAGAAATGCTTTTGTTGATTTTAATATTCCATGGAATTTCAGAGCATCCTACAGTTTTAATTACGCTAAATTTGGATTGGTAGGCAATACCACCAACACACTTAATTTTAATGGCGATTTCAGTGTAACTCCTAAATGGAAAGTAGTGTATAATTCGGGATGGGATTTCCAACAGAAGAAGATAAGCTTAACACAAGTATCCATTTACCGCGATTTACATTGCTGGGATCTTTCATTTGGTTGGATACCTTTTGGAACTTTCAGGAGCTATACCGTTGATTTACGGGTAAAAGCATCAATTTTACAAGATTTGAAACTGAGCAAACGACGAGACTTTTTTAGTAATTTTTAACATGCAGGCAGAAATTATAACAATAGGTGATGAAATTTTAATTGGACAGGTAGTGGATACTAATTCTGCTTGGATAGGTCAAAAACTGAATCATATAGGAATTTCAGTTAAACAAATTAGTTCTATCTCCGATGATCGGAATGATATTCTTTCAACTTTAAGGGCGGCAGTCAACCGAGCAGATCTGGTAATCATTACCGGTGGCTTAGGTCCAACAAAAGATGATATTACCAAGAAAACGCTGGCAGATTATTTTGAAGTTGGCTTTAAGAGAGATGAAGGAACCTTAGAACAGGTTAAAACATTGTTTGAGCGTTTCAAAGCACCTCTTTTACCGGTAAACATTGCTCAGGCAGATGTGCCTGAAAACTGTCTGGTGCTCCCCAATAAAAATGGAACGGCCCCTGGTATGTGGTTTGAAGACGAGGATAAATTGATCATTTCATTACCTGGCGTGCCATTTGAGATGAAATATTTGATGGAAGAAGAAGTTATTCCACGTATCCAACAACAATTTAAACTACCTTATATCGTTCACCTTACTATGTTGACGGCTGGAATTGGTGAATCCTTCCTTGCTGAGAAAATCAGCGCCATTGAAGATATATTGCCTAAACACATCAAATTGGCATACTTACCTAAATTGGGTCAGGTACGTTTACGCCTGAGTGCCCATGGTACCGATAAAATTGCATTGGAGAATGAGGTAAACCTGATAGCAAGCGAAATAAAGAAACTAATCGCTCCTTATTTGATCAGTGATACAGACATTCCTATTGAAAAGGTGATTTTAGATTTCATGGAAAAAAAGAATTTGAAACTGGCTATTGCAGAAAGTTGCACTGGAGGGTACCTGGCGCATCAAATTACCCAACACCCCGGTTGTAGCAGTGTATTTGCTGGCAGTGCCGTGGCTTATTCTTACGATATGAAAGAGAGCATGTTGGATGTAAAACATGAAACCCTTACTCAACATGGTGCAGTAAGTGCTGAAGTGGTAGAAGAAATGGCTAGAGGTGTAATTAATCGTTATCAGGCCGATTATTCAGTTTCCATTAGTGGTATTGCAGGACCGGATGGAGGAATGCCTGAGAAACCAGTGGGTACGGTCTGGATCGCGGTAGCCAATAAAACCAAAACGCTGAGCAGGAAATTTCAGTTTGGCAACAAAAGAAAAGAAAATATTGAACGTTCTGCCATCAGTGCGCTCATTATGCTGCATAAATTGTTGAAAGAAGATTACGCATAAGCAAAAAAGCATTAATTTTGCCCGAAATACAAAACCTATGGCTGAATATCAATTAACACTTCCTAAAATGGGCGAAAGTGTCGCTGAGGCTACCATTATTAAATGGGTAAAACAACCTGGTGATACTATCAAAATGGACGAAACGGTCTTGGAAATTGCTACCGATAAGGTAGATTCTGAGGTGCCATCGCCTGTAGCCGGAAAATTGGTGAGACAGCTTTTTGTAGAAAACGACATCGCACAGGTTGGTCAGGTGATCGCTATTATAGAAACCGATATGAATGCATCGGTTGAAACGCCTGCTCCTACTCCTGAACCGATTCAGGCAAGTGTACCAGTTCCGGAGGCTCCTAAGGCTGCCGAAATCCCTGGAATTGAACAATTATCCACACCAGAACAAATTGCCCCCACAGCTGATTTTAGTGCCTCAGAGCGTTTCTATTCACCTTTGGTAAAAAGTATTGCCGCAGAAGAGGGCATTTCACTGAGCGAATTAGATTCAATAAAAGGTAGCGGTGCTGAAGGACGGGTTACCAAGCAAGATATTTTAGATTATTTGGCAAACAGATCGAGTAGTTCTGCTCCTCAAGCGCCAAAAACTGAAACTCAAAAAACCGAGTCACCCAAAGCTGCTCCGGCACCAGCACCTGCAATTTCTGTATCAGGTGGTGATGAAATCATCGAAATGGATCGGATGCGTAAGCTGATCGCTGACCACATGGTGATGAGTAAACATACTTCTCCTCACGTAACTTCTTTTGTTGAAGCCGATGTAACGAATATCGTACAATGGAGAGAGCGCATAAAAAAGGGTTTTGAAAAGCGTGAAAACGAGAAAATCACTTTCACCCCAATTTTTATTGAAGCGGTAGCTAAAGCCATCAAAGATTTCCCGATGATCAATGTTTCTGTAAATGGCAATCAGATCATCAAGAAAAAAGACATCAATATTGGTATGGCAACTGCCTTACCTTCCGGAAACCTGATTGTACCGGTCATCAAAAATGCCGACCAACTTAATTTGGTGGGTATTACTAAATCGGTGAACGATTTGGCGAACCGTGCCCGTCAGAATAAATTACAACCAGATGAAGTGCAAAATGGCACTTTCACCTTAACCAATGTGGGTTCATTTGGAAATGTAATGGGAACGCCGATCATCAATCAACCTCAGGTTGCTATTTTGGCGGTTGGTGCCATCAAAAAGAAACCGGCGGTAATTGAAACCGAACACGGAGACGTGATAGCTATTCGTCACATGATGTTCCTGTCCTTATCTTATGACCACCGTGTGGTAGATGGAGCTTTAGGAGGATCATTTGTCCGTAAGGTAGCCGACTACCTCGAAGCTTGGGATACCAATCGCGAAGCTTAAGCCAGCGCTTGCTCGATATCGGCAACCAAATCGTCGATGTGTTCTAAACCTACAGAAACCCGGATGAGGTTTTTGGGTGTAAGGGTATTCGGTCCTTCAACAGAAGCACGATGTTCCAGTAAACTTTCTACTCCACCCAAACTGGTGGCCTGCGTAAAGATTTTTACTTTATTACACACGGCTTGAGCAGCTTTTTCTCCGTCTTTAACCAAAAAAGAAAGCATGGCACCCGGTCCGCATAATTGTTTTTTAATCACTTCGTATTGTGGATGACTTTCTAAACCCGGGAAATGGACTTTTTCTACTTTAGGATGGGCGTCCAAGAATTTAGCCAGTGCTTTGGCGTTTTCCATGTGTCCCTTCATTCGGTAGGGAAGCGTTTTTATTCCCCGAACGGTCATGTAACAATCAAATGGAGCTGGAACTGCACCGGATAGCTGTTGAATGGTTCTAATTTTTTGCCAGAAGGTATTATTTTCTTTGCAAATTAAGGCACCACCCAATACATCACTATGCCCGCCCAGGTATTTTGTAGTAGAATGCATCACCAAATCAGCTCCATAAAAAATAGGAGCCTGAATGACCGGAGTGGCGAAAGTATTGTCCACCGCAATCAGAATGTCTTTTGGTTTCGCTATGTTGGAAATCTGTCTGATGTCACTTACTTTGAGTAAGGGGTTGGAAGGTGTTTCTAGCCAAATCAGTTTGGTATTGGATTTAATAGAGGATTGGATCAGCTCATTATTGGTCATGTCGATGAAATCGACTTCCAAAACACCCTTGAAAACTAGAAGAAGCGAATTCCGGAGGCCGTGATACATATCATCAGGAGCTAGCACATGGCTTCCCGGTTCCAGTGCTTGAAAAACAGCAGTTCCAGCTGCATTGCCTGATGAAAAAGCGCATGCATCGGCTCCGCTTTCTAATTTAGACAAGACGAGTTCTAATGATCTCCGGTTCGGATTATCCAAACGGGTGTACATGTAACCTTGCGGATAGGAACCATCTTCTGCTCTTTCGAAAGTGCTAGAAAGAGTAATGGGTTGAATGACCGCTTTGGTATGTTCATCCGGATGGTTTCCGGCATGGATGGCAATGGTTTCTAATTTCATGAAACGGCTCTATAATCTTTAAGTAAACTTACGGCATTCCATTCTTTTCAACAATAAATAGGCTGAATATTGTCTGCTGAATACTTATTTTTGCAATTCTATGTCAATCAGCAGCACTAAACTTCAGTACTTGATTCAAGATCCGGATCTCGATTCAGATCTGAGAAGAATTGCCCAAAAAATCGCTCAAAATGAGCGAATTTCTTTTGAAGAAGGGGTGATGCTCTACGAAAAAGCCGAATTAGCTTACTTAGGGGTTTTGGCTAACTATATTCGTGAACAAAGACATGGAAATACCACCTTTTTTAATCGGAATTTTCATATTGAGCCCACTAATTTATGTGTGTACGACTGTAAGTTTTGTTCCTATTCTCGCCTCCTTAAGCAAAAAGAGGAAGGCTGGGCTTATACCATGGAGGAAATGCTGAACATCGTTAAACAATACGATGAACAGCCGGTTACGGAAGTACATATTGTTGGGGGCGTGCTTCCTCAATACGACTTGGAATTTTATTCAAATCTATTTAACAGTATTAAAAAACACCGTCCAGAGCTGCATGTCAAGGCTTTGACTCCGGTTGAATATCACTATATCTTTAAAAAAGCCAAGGTCGATTATGCTACAGGCATGCAAATGATGAAAGATGCCGGATTGGATTCAATTCCAGGTGGTGGTGCCGAGATTTTTCATCAAGAGATTCGGGAACAAATTGCCAAGGATAAATGTACCGGAGAACAATGGCTGGCTATTCACGAAGAATGGCATAAATTGGGAATGCGTTCCAATGCTACCATGCTATACGGTCACATTGAAGCATATTGGCATAGGGTAGATCATATGGAACAGTTGCGTCAGTTGCAAGATCGTACCGGTGGATTTCAAACCTTCATTCCGCTAAAATTCAGGAATCAGGATAACCAAATGTCACATGTTGCGGAGGTAAGTGTGATTGAAGATTTACGTAATTATGCCATTGCTCGTATCTATTTGGATAATTTTGATCACATTAAGTCATATTGGGCGATGATTGGCCGTAATACTGCCCAATTATCGCTTGCATTTGGTGTGGATGATATCGATGGTACCATTGACGATACCACTAAAATTTATTCGATGGCAGGTGCCGAAGAGCAAAACCCGGCCATGAGTACCAAAGAGCTGGTAGAACTGATCAAACAGGTGGGTCGTCAACCAATTGAACGTGACACCTTGTATTCCGTAATTCAGGATTACCAGGATTTTGATTTCCCGGAAGAATATAAACCTAAATTTTACCCGCTGCCGGTTATCAATTCATGAAGAAAACCCTTTACATCATCCGTCACGGTGAAACCGATCTTAATAAACAGGGCATCATACAAGGTCGTGGAATGAACACCGATCTGAATGAGTGGGGAAAGAAACAAGCACAGGCTTTCTATCAACATTACCAGCATATTCCATTTGATCTCATCTTCACATCCACTCTCAAGCGTACCCAACAAACAGTAGATCAGTTCCTACAAAAGGATATTCCCTGGGTGCAACATGAAGGTTTGGATGAATTAGCTTGGGGTATTTTTGAAGGTAAACCTTCTGAAATTACCAAACCTCATTTTGAAGAATTAACTGCTGCTTGGGCTAACGGAGAATTAAGCCGAAAGTTTGAATTAGGGGAGAGCCCGCTTGAAGTTCAGTCCAGGCAATTAACCTTTTTAGAAGAAGTTAAACGTGTGGATACTGCCAAAAACGTATTGGTTTGTATGCATGGAAGGGCTTTACGCTTATTACTTTGCACTATGAGTGGTTTATCTTTAACTCAAATGGATCAGTTTCCGCATGCTAATGTAAGTTTGTACAAGATTTATTTTGATGGCAATGATTTCGAAATCATTGATTTTAACAATAGAGATCACTTGAAACATTTGTAAAAGAAAGAGTGCCATGCCGGAGAAGATGAGAATTTCTGTTGTTTCCTATACCAATGCCAAACCATTTGTTGATGGTTTAAAACAATTGAATGATCAAATTGATTTGAGCTCAGATATTCCTTCAGACTGTGCAGATAAACTCATTAATAATCAGATAGATATAGGTTTGGTTCCAGTAGCTACTTTGTTATCTCTAAAGCATTATCAAATCGTATCGGATTATTGTATTGGTGCCCTTGGAGCAGTGAATTCTGTATTTATTTTCAGTGAAAAGCCGATAACTGAGATTCATTCTATTCGAGCCGATCAACAATCACGCACTTCTAATCTATTAGCCAAGGTTTTACTTAAAAATCATTGGAAAATTAATCCTGAATGGGTTGAAACAGTAGACGCAGATGCTTTTGTACAAATAGGCGACCGCACTTTTGGTAAAGCCAATCAGCATGCATATGCCTATGATTTATCCGCTCATTGGTTTGAGATGACTGCTTTGCCTTTTGTTTTCGCTGCCTGGGTCAGTAATAAAGCTATTTCTGGAAAATTTATTTCGACTTTTAATCAAGCCTTAAAGTCAGGATTAGATCAGCGGCCAGAATTGATCAAAGAATTGGATACTTATCCAAATTTCGACATGGCGAAATACCTCAACGAGTACATCCAATATGATTTGGATGAATCTAAAAAGACTGCTTTAGCTCATTTCTTGGAATTTGCCAAATCGGTTTAAATCCGCTCTAATACCATTTTAATCGCCTTATCAATTACTTTCTGAGAATTTTTACTGAATTCTAGTTTAACACGGCTTGCCAAGATGGCATTGACTGAAATGGCTTGATGTCCGAAAATATTTGCCAATGCATAAATACCTGCTGTTTCCATCTCCAAATTCGTGATACGGTTATTATGATGGCTGAAAGTGTTTAGTTTGCTGATGAGCTCATCAATTTTGGACTGATAGCGTAGCTTACGGCCCTGAGGTGCATAAAAGCCTGGAGCAGTCATGGTAATACCTTTCTGCAAATCTTTGCCCAATATATTCAGCAAATCATTTCCGGCATGAGTAAAATATGGATTCAAGCATTGTAGCTCAGGAACCTGATTTTTTAAAGCCGTTAACAAGTCTTTTTCTTCTCCAGTTTCTTTATACTGATAATAGCCCATCAATGCATCTAATCCCAAAGCATATTCAGAAACCAAGATGCTATCTATAGGAATATCAGACTGAATGGCTCCAGATGTTCCAATCCGGATGATATTTAAGCTGGTAGGTTGTTCTTTAACCTGGCGGGATGCTAAATCGATATTGACCAAGGCATCCAGCTCATTCAGCACAATATCAATATTATCGGTACCAATCCCTGTTGAAACCACACTGATCCGCTGTTTGCCTAAATAGCCGGTATGGGTAATGAATTCCCGTTTACCTTTTTTTAATTCCAGGCTATCGAAATGTTTACTTACTTCTCCAACACGATCAGGATCGCCAACAGTAATGATGTTGCTGGCTATATCCTCGGGCAATAGGTTTAAGTGGTAAACACTACCGTCCGGATTCAAAATCAAATCAGTTTCAGTAATTCTGTTCATAGTGTTTGGAGGTATTGTATGTTCAATAAAAGCATCTCGGAAAAATATTTTAGTTCAAGGCGATGATCAGAATAGCTACTATAGCCAGCAGTATGCCTGCGTAATTGAGTTTACTTAATTTTTCCTTAAAAATCATCAACCCAACCAATGAACCCAGTGCAATTACGCCAATATTCATCGCCGTGAAAACAAGAGATGGTTGTGTATTGAGTGCCTGATGCGCCTTGAGGTAGAAATAGATGTTACCGAAATTAAACAGTCCCAAGATCAGACCACATATCAAATTAATGAACGTTAAGCGCATCTTTCTAAAAATCACCCTATACATCAAACTCAACATGGAAATTCCTAATGCCAACAAGAAGATACAAAACAGAGCCGTGGTGAAAGGAATGGATTTATAAGTGGCGATTTGCTTGAATAAGACATCAATTAATCCAAATCCCATAAAAACGGTAGTTGGAAATAACCATGATTTTTTGCTTTCTGTTGCACTTTTATCCCATGGAATGGAAAATAGTACCGCAATTAAACCTAATGTGATGGCACCGCTTTTCAGTATAGAGAATTGCTCACTGAAAACGAGATAAGCCGCTAATAGCGGAATGATCAAGGATAAACGCTGGGCAATATCTGTCCGTACGATACCTGCATATCGAATGGAATAGGCCAAAACCACGAAAATAGTGGGCAATAAAAAGCCTAAAGTCAGGTAAATAGATAGGGGTGCTTCGGAATCTATTCTAGTAATTTCGGGTTTAAACAGCCAAAAACACAGCAGGGCCGCTGCTGCATAATTAAATCCAATGGCTTGATATACGTTGATCTCGTAACGACGTGCTAATTTTAGCAAGATTGAAACAATAACACTACAGCATACACTTAATAAAACGTAGATCATATTTCTCGATAATAAATAGTTAATTGATCAGTGTCGATATTCTGCTGTTCTGCTGGTTCTGCGTTAAGGAGAGGAGCTTTGATCCCTTTAGTCCAAATTTGTGCTCCTGTAAATACCCTCGCTTCATCCCATAAACCAGCTTTAATAAATAATTCCAGCGTATGAGCGCCGCCTTCAATAATCAAGGATTGTACATCCATTAAGTATAATTGGTAGCAGATAGACTGAGGCAACAGTGTATCGAAATTTTCCAGCTCCAAATATTTAATTTGACCGTCTATTTCTGTTTTAACAGCATTAAAAACCAGTGTTTCCTGACTTTGATCGAAAAGACTTAGGGTTTTGGGTAAACTTAAACTCCTATCGATCACGATCCGTTTGGGGTTTCTACCCGTCCATTCTCTTACATTTAATTGCGGATCATCGTTTAGTGCAGTACGGTAACCTACCAGTACAGCATCTTCTTCACTTCGCCAGCGATGCGTTAATTTTTTTGAAGCCTCAGAACTAATCCATTTCTGGCCCTGTTCTGGAGCAAAATAGCCATCGGAAGTTTGTGCCCATTTTAAAATGATATAGGGCCTTTGTTTTCCTATTCGTGTAAAAAATCGTTTGTTAAAAGAAAGACATTCCTGATTTAACACACCTTCAATTACATCAATTCCAGCAGCTTGTAATTTGTAAATTCCTTTGCCATTTACTTCAGTATATGGATCGCGGCAGCCAATGACAACTTTTGGAATTTGATATTTCACAATCAAATCGGAGCAGGGTGGAGTTTTGCCGAAATGAGCGCAGGGCTCCAAACTCACATACATGGTTGATTGTTGGAGTAAAGCCTCAGCATTGGGGTAGTTAGACAGCACATTTTGAATGGCGTTAACCTCTGCATGTGCTTCACCATAACGTTGATGGTAGCCTTCACCAATAATTTTTCCATCCGCCACTAACACAGCACCCACCATTGGGTTTGGACTTACATAACCAGCTCCCAAAGCAGCCAATTCTAAACAGCGTTGCATATACAGTTCGTCTGCAGACATGTTGCAAATTAATACATTTTAGCTGGTTTTTCGGCTATTAATTAACGTACTTTGTGCGCATGAATTGGTTGCAGATAGCAAATGAATGGCAAAGATCCTTGGCCTTACTTTATCCTGAACAAGAGATCAAAAGTTTATTTTTTATCATGCTGAAGTCCCGATTCAGAATGGATAAGGCATTTTACCTATCACATCAGCAAGAATTACTGAGTGAGCAGCAGCTGCAGGACTCATCTGCAATTTTATCAGCATTACTCACTGGTAAACCCATTCAATACATTTTAGGGGAAACAGAATTCTACGGACTTAATTTTAGAGTGAACACTTCGGTACTCATTCCAAGGCCAGAAACTGAAGAGCTAGTGAAATGGGTCTTGGATGAACTCAAAGGCCGAAATTTCGATCATCCCTTTATTTTAGATATCGGCACCGGTAGTGGCTGTATTCCTATTGCCTTAAAGTCAGAATTGCCTCATGCAAGTGTTATAGGCTTAGATATTTCAAATGAAGCTTTAGCCACGGCTCGTAATAATGCTTTACTAAATGGGCTTGAAGTAGATTTTTTTCAGCAGGATATTTTACAAGCTGATTACTCGTTTACCAATGAGTCTTTCGATATCATCGTTAGCAATCCTCCTTACGTAACAATAGCTGAGCAAAGTCAAATGCATCAAAATGTATTGGATTTTGAACCACATACAGCTTTGTTCGTACCCGATCAGGATCCCTTAATTTTCTATGATCGGATTGCTGATTTTGCGTTAAAAAATTTACGAAACGGCGGATTAGTATTCTTTGAGATCAATGAGCATTTAGGTGTAGAAACTTGTCATCTTCTAAAAGTTAAAGGTTTTAAATCTATTGAACTCAAAAAGGATTTATTCGGAAGAGACCGGATGATCAAAGCAAACCTTTAACTTCTGGGGTGGTATTGCAAGATGGTGCTTCTTAAATAATCACGGTCTAAATGCGTATAAATTTCTGTCGTGGTGATGCTCTCATGGCCCAGCATTTCTTGTACGGCTCGTAAATCGGCACCTCCCTCAATCAAATGAGTGGCAAAAGAGTGCCTGAAAGTATGTGGACTTATTTTTTTCTTTAATCCGATTTTTGCCGCCAGATCCTTTATAATCAAAAAAACCATTACCCTCGAAAGTGGCGATCCTCTTCTGTTCAAGAAAACAAAATCTTCTTTACCAGTTTTGATATCTATATGTACCCTAAGTTCATGGAGCCAAATTTTTAAATATTTTACTGCTACGCCACCAATAGGAACTAATCTTTCTTTGTTTCCTTTACCGATGATTTTGATCAGATCGATATCTAAAAAAAGATTGGAAATTTTGAGTGTTATTAATTCAGAAACCCGTAAACCACAACCATATAACATTTCCAACATTGCTTTATTTCGCATGCCTTCGGGTTTGGAAAGATCAATGGCATCAATTAGACTATTTATTTCTGGTAAACTCAATGTATCAGGTAGTTTTCTACTCAACTTAGGACTTTGTAGCAGGGCAGAAGGATCGGTCTGAATCAGATCTTCAAGTAATAAATATTTAAAAAAAGCTTTGATCCCGGATAAAGTCCTTGCTTGGGTATGCGGACTCATTCCTTGCAGATTGACCCATTTTAAAAATGATTTTAAATCATCTATTTGAATATCCTTAACTGATTTTTCCAGTCCTTGTTCTTTGAAAAATTCTTCCAATTTGGAAAGATCCTGTAAGTAAGCGCTGATACTATTGGCTGACAAGGAGCGCTCCAATCGTAGATACGTTTTAAAACCCTTATGTAAAGACGCCCAGTTCAAGGAATTATCGATTTAAAATTTTATGTTTGAAACGATGAATATACACATCATAAACGGTCCAAATTTAAATTTACTCGGCGTACGGGAGAAATCTGTTTACGGCAATTCTGATTTTGAGTCCTATTTAGCCCTGCTTAAAGAAAAATATTCCATCCTCGAGATTAGCTATTTTCAGAGTAATGTGGAAGGTGAAATCATCAATAAATTGCACGAAATTGGTTTTTCTGCCGATGGTATTATTCTAAATGCCGGTGGTTATACCCATACTTCGGTAGCCATTGCCGATGCCATTGCTGCTATACAAAGCCCTGTGGTCGAAGTGCACATCTCCAATGTATATGCCCGTGAAGAATTTCGCCACACATCACTGATGGCTAAAAATTGCAAAGGGGTGATTGCCGGATTTGGACTCGATAGTTACCGTTTGGCTTTGGAGAGCTTTTTAGTTTAAGCAGGCAAGTCTGTGAACTTCTTTTTATTCCGCACAAAATATTGCCAAACGATACTACGTGGATATACGCCAGATGCGTTGTATTTTTTGAAATGAGCTGGTCGCTTTGACGCATTTTTCTTCCAGTTTCTTAGAAAAGCAACATGGGCCTTACTGACAGCTGCCGCATTTTTTGTTTTTCCTTCAAACAGGAACTTTAACAAGGATAAAAAATCCATAAAAAATCGGATAATCACCTTGAATAAAGCTGAAGCTGGCAAGGAGTTTTTTTGAATCATCCACAAATTATTGCGGAAGTTCAAAAAGGTTTTGAATGGACTTTCAGCGTTTAAAGTCCCGCCACCTACATGGTAAACCTTTGCATCTGGGCAGTACCAGATCTGATATTCAAGATTTTTTAGTCGCCAGCATAAGTCTATTTCTTCCATGTGGGCAAAAAAATCTTCATCAAATCCACCGCACTCGATCCAAGCAGTTTTTTTGATGAACAATGCGGCCCCACTAGCCCAAAAAATTTCTTTTGCTTCATCATACTGACCTAAATCTTTCTCCACTGTATCAAATATGCGGCCCCGACAGAATGGATAACCCAGATAATCAATGAAACCGCCAGCTGCACCAGCATATTCGAAGCTTTTTTTATCCTGGTAACTTAATATTTTAGGTTGAGCTACAGCAATTTGTGGCTTAGTTTCCATGAGTTGAACCACCGGTTCGATCCATTCTCCATTCACTTCTACATCCGAATTCAATAAAACGAAATAATCGGCATTTACCTGAGCCAATACTCGATTGTATCCTCCTGCAAAGCCATAATTCTGATCATTTTCAATGATTCGCAGCTGTGGATAGATTACTTTTAAGAAAGAAACCGAGTCGTCTGTAGAAGCATTATCACCTATGATAATCTCCAAATTGGGATAAGAGCTGGCAACAACTGAAGGTAAAAATTGTTCCAGGTATTTCTTGCCATTCCAATTCAGGATTACTACCGCAACTTTAGGATGATTATTCATTGCTTTGTGGCGGTTTGTGTTTCCAGCGTTTGTGAGACCAAATCCAGAATTCTGGTTTGGCTTTGATGATATTTTCTAATTCGAGGTTATAGCCCTTGGTTATTTCATTTTCGGCTGTTTGCTGAGGTTTATCATACAGCATTTTAAAACTAGCCACGTAATAACCTCTTTTTGGCCGGTCAATGTGCATGTAAACGATCGGGTTGCCAGTGAGTTTGGCAATCTTTTCCAAGCCTTGAAAAACAGAAGTCGGTTGATTTAAAAAGTCGATGAAATAGTTCTTTTCATGTCGTGTTGGCGTTTGATCGCTCACTAAAACCGCCATATAAGTGTCTGTTTGCTCGGCAATAGTTCGCATGGTTTGTTTCATCGGTACCAATAAAGCGCCAAATTGAGTACGTATTCTGTTAATCACTTTCCCCACATTTTGATTAGTTAGTGGCTTGTAGACACCTAAGATTTTTCCTTGAAAAATGGATGATATGCCCGGTGCAGCCCATTCCCAATTACCATAATGGCTGGTTGCGAGTAAAATGGATTGCTTTTGGTTTAACAAATCTTGTACAAAGCCGTGATTTACTAATGAAAATCGCTTATTGATGCATTCGCGACTCATGCTTAGTAATTTCACATTTTCCATGAGTAGGTCGGCCATGAATCGGAAAAAGGTTTTTTCTATTTTCAGTAGCTCGGCCCGTGATTTTTCAGGAAATGAGTTTTTTAAATTCACTCTCACAACTTTCCGACGGTACCCAATCACATAGTAGAGCAGATAGTAAATTCCATCTGAAATAAAATAAATGACCCGGAAGGGAAGGAGAGAAAGAAGATATAAAGTGTAATAGCCCGTGTAGAATAATATTTTTGACATCTATTGATCGATGATTAGTCTTTATATTCTGAATAATTTGGCATTAATTCTTTATTATTAGTTTTGCCTAATTCATTACAAACATAAAATTTAGCATGCAGAAAGCAGCCATTTTACCTTTATTTTATCTGCCTCCAATTGATTTTTTTTCTGCAGCATTAAAAGCAAACACCAATCTTATATTGGATATTCACGAACATTTCCCGAAGCAAACATACCGTAACCGGACCAGTATTCATTCTGCCAATGGTAAATTAGATTTAATTGTACCGGTTTTAAAAGGCTCGAAAGTGCACACGGCAATGAAAGATGTTAAGATTAGTTATGATTTTAACTGGCAAAGATTGCATTGGCTGAGCATGCAGACCTCTTATCGTAGTTCTGCATTTTTTGAATTTTATGAAGCTGATTTTGCACCATTTTATGAAAAAAAATGGGATTATTTACATGATTATAATCAGGAATTACTCCTTCTTTTAAATCGTTTGCTCAAGTTAGGATTGAATTTTGAAAAAGCAACATCCTACATAGAACCTTCTTATGACATTTTGGATTTCCGTTCGTCTATCCATCCTAAAAAAATAGCTGATTTTACTCATAAAAGCTATTTTCAGGTTTTTGAAGACAGAAATGGTTTCATTCCTAATCTAAGTATCATCGATCTATTGTTTAACCAAGGTCCACAGAGCAGCCATTTTTTAAATCAATAAAAAAGCTTCACCATATCTGATGAAGCTTTAATTACAGTTATTGAGCTTGTTTATTTCTTTAAGCTGATCTCTTTACTCACACCATTCACCGTTACCACTGCTTTAGCATCACACTCACCCTCACCAAAATCGATTACTTGAGATGGTCTGCCACTTTTATTAACCTGCAATCTGCCAGCAACCATAAAAGGGCAAGCCACTTTTTTGATCAGTGGTTTCAGGGTAGTGGTAGAAAAAGTTTTGCCATTTGAATCCGATCCACTTTCGGCTCCGGTAATCGCAAAAACATCATCTAATGGTATATTGGTAGCAAAACCTTCCATCCAAGTAAAAGTTTTTACTGAATTGTGTTTAGCACTACCACCTTTTGCAAAGGTGCGGGTATGATTAACAGTTACAGTGAAACTTACCTTTCCATTGGCATTAGGCCCATTATTAACGATTGTTTTGCTGCCTTCAATTTTATCTTCGTTGATATAGAAATTCTCATAAGTGGTGGTAACTTTACTTCCGGCTTCTTTCATCCTGCCTGTGTATACCACAATCATCTTTCCTTTTCTCACCCTATTACCTTCATCACAACCTTGACCAAAATCGATGGTAACCGTTTTAGGAAATACATTCCCAGTAGGGTTAACCGTAACATTTTTGCAAGCTATTCTGAGATTATTTGAAGTATTCAGCACTTCGCTTACTTCACTATTAGTGATGAGCTGATTTCCAGATTCCTCGAACAAGAACATATCCAGTAAAGAAATACCGATGATTTCTGTAAAATTATCGGTCACCATTTCTTCTACCTGAACATTTTCCATTAAGGTGACATTATCAGATTCATTATTCTCAAGAGTGTTCTCACTCTTTTTACAAGAAACAATCGTTACTATTGCAAACAGCAAAAACGAAAGAATTGAGTAAGTTAATTTTTTCATGATTTTGAGTTGGTTTCTTACTTTGATTAGCTTGATTACCAAAGGTTTAATTTGATTGAAAATTAAATTAAAATATCCAATTACTATAAATTATTTTTGTTAAAAATTCAAATCCATGAAATTCGGAACCAAAGCCATCCATGCAGGGCAAGAGCCTGATCCAACTACAGGGGCCATCATGACCCCCATTTATCAAACTTCTACTTATTGGCAGGAATCGCCGGGCCAGCATAAGGGCTATGCCTATGCTCGAGGTAAAAATCCAACTCGTAAAGCTTTAGAAGATTGTTTAGCGGCTTTAGAAAATGCCAAATTCGGACTTGCATTCTCTAGTGGAATGGGGGCAACCGATACCGTGATGAAATTATTGAAACCCGGTGATGAAGTAATTACCGGCAACGATCTGTACGGCGGTTCGTACCGAATGTTTACCAAGGTTTTTGAACCTTATGGCATTAAATTTCATTTTATTGATCTGAATGATGCACAAAACATTCGTAATTATATCAATTCTAACACCAAAATGATCTGGATTGAAACCCCCACCAATCCAACCATGCGGGTGGTAGATATCGCTGCCGTATCCAAAATTTCGAAAGATAATCAACTAACACTGGTCGTTGATAATACTTTTGCTTCACCTTATTTACAAAACCCCATCGATCTAGGTGCAGATGTGGTCATGCATTCAGCCACTAAATATTTAGGCGGTCACTCTGATGTGATCATGGGGGCTTTACTTACCAGCAATCAAGATTTATTTGAACGTTTAGCCTTCATCCAAAACTCCTGTGGCGCTGTACCCGGGCCAATGGACAGTTTTTTGGTTTTACGGGGCTTGAAAACGCTTCATTTGCGTATGAAAGCACATTGCGACAATGGACGTAAAGTTGCGGAATATTTGAAATCACATCCTAAAGTAGAACTTGTATACTGGCCTGGATTTACTGATCACCCTAATCATGAAATTGCCAAAAAACAGATGCGTGATTTTGGAGGAATGATTTCTTTTTCAACCAAAGGTGCCAATTTAGAAAGCACATTTAAATTAGCTTCCTCTTTTAAAGTTTTTGCGTTGGCGGAATCATTAGGTGGTGTTGAATCGCTCATCAATCACCCGGCAACCATGACCCATGCTTCCATACCAAAAGCTGAACGCGAAAAGGCCGGTGTAACCGATAATTTATTGCGCCTGAGCGTGGGAGTGGAAGATATAGAAGATTTATTGTCCGATCTGGAACAAGCATTAGCCAAGATTTAACTGAATTTTGGACTTAAAGGCTTTCCTGGATGCCAAGGTAGATCAATACAATCGGCCGGATTTTATTGAAAACGATCCGATTGTGATTCCCCATGCTTTTTCTAAAAAGCAGGATATAGAGATCATGGGCTTTTGGGCTGCCATACTTGCATGGGGACAGCGTAAAACGATCATCAACAAATGCAGGGAACTGATCCAACTAATGGATGCCAGTCCTTATGACTTCATCTTGAATCATCAAGAAAGTGATTTAAAACCTTTTTTAAGTTTTAAGCACCGTACTTTCAACGATCTTGATACGCTCTATTTCATTCGATTTTTTCATCAGCATTACCAGCAATCGGATAGTTTAGAAACCGCATTTATTCCGAAAGAACATACTGCTAATCTAAACATGGAGCACATACTCAATGCATTCAGAAATCACTTTTTCACTATTGATGATGATTTTCCGAGAAGAACGATGAAACATGTTTCGGCTCCTTCACAAAAATCGAGTTGTAAACGATTAAACATGTTTTTGAGGTGGATGGTAAGAAAAGACGATAGGGGAGTTGATTTTGGCATTTGGAACAGAATTAAGCCTTCCGATCTGGTCTGTCCCATTGACCTTCATGTAGAACGGGTTGCCCGAAAACTTGGTTTAATTGAACGCAAACAGCTGGATTGGCAGACTGCCATAGAATTGACGGATCATTTAAAACAATTTGATCCGGATGACCCTGTAAAATATGATTTCGCCTTGTTTGGTTTAGGAATTGAGGAAGGCTTTTAAATAAGCGTATATTTGCAAGCTCATGATTGTTGCTTCAGATACCATTGTAGCCCTCGCCACTCCGG
>CANHCS010000020.1 GCA_947459195.1 Sphingobacteriaceae bacterium | reverse complement strand
GTTTCTTAGCTTTAGCTATTTCTTTATCAGTTGCTGCTTGTTCTTCTAACAAAACTGAAGAAACTGCTACTGACACTGCTGCTGTTGACACTACTGCTGTAGATACTACTGCTGTTGATACAACTGCTGCTGCTGCTGACACTACTGTTGCTGCTCAGTAATTAGAAACAAAGCAAAAAGGAAACCGTCTGGAATATCCCGACGGTTTTTTTATGCCTTCAATTTAAAAAAGAAGCGGGTATCCTTTACAGGAACCCGCTTTCTCTTTTACCAATAAACTTATAAAACTATTTATCTGATTGCTTTAACCATTTTTTAATCCTGGAACTATTGTTTGCTGAAAGCAAATACATACATGGAACCAGGATGAGGGTAAGGAAAGTAGCAAAACTCAATCCGAAAATCATCGTCCAGGATAATGGGCCCCAGAATGCTACGTTATCTCCACCAAAGTAAATGTGCGGATTGAATTCGCTGAATAAAAGGGCGAAGTCAATATTTAAACCCACCGCCAAAGGAATTAAACCTAAAATAGTGGCGGTAGCAGTTAAAAGTACAGGGGTCATCCGTGTTCGTCCGGCCTCAATTACCGCCTCTTTAACTGGCATGCCTTGTGAGATCAACAAATCGGTAAACTCTACTAAAAGAATACCATTCCGAACCACTATACCAGCTAAGGCAACAATTCCGATACCCGACATCACGATTGACATTTCCATTCTGAACAAGGTAATACCCAAAATCACCCCGATGATGCTGAATAAGATTTCGATCAGGATGATGACCGGTTTAGAGATGGAATTGAATTGCGTAACCAAGATGATGAGGATCAATCCCAATGAAATCAAGAGCGCACTACCCAAGAAGGCAGCCGTCTCTTTTTGTTCTTCTTGCTCCCCTGCCATCCGTATACTTACCCCATCAGGATTATTAAACTGATTGACTTCTGCTTCTACTGCAGCAACTACTTCGTTAGGGTTATAATCGCCTAATACATTGGAGGAAAGTGTAATGATGCGTTTCTGTTGTTTACGCTTCACGCTTCCATACGTATTCACAAAATCAATTTCTGCAAATGAGGCCAAAGGTACCTGACGAATCATTCCGCCCATGGCCATGTCGCGATAGGTGACCTTCATATTTCGTAAGGCTTCAAGATTATTACGCTGGTCGGTATTTGCACGAAGATTGATCTCGTAATCTTCATTTAAATCTCGGAATTTGGAAACTTCTTTTCCATAAATGGCTGTACGAAGATCCATTCCAATTTGTCCGCTCGAAATTCCTTCGCGGTTTGCTCTTTCGCGATCGATATCGAAGATGATCTCGGGCTTATTGTTTTGAAAATCAGATTTCAACTCTTCTACACCGGCAATCTGTTTGCCTTCCAAAAATTTCTTCAAACTTTCTGAGGTACGCACCAATGCATCCAGGTCATCTCCTGTAATTTCGATGGAAATTGGCTTAGCAGTTGGCGGACCGTTTTGTTCTTGTGCTACCGTAATTTCGGCACCGGCTATCCCTTTAACCGACTGTCTGATCTTGTCAAGGTATGCAGAAGTGCTTTCTCCATCACGTTTACCAAATTCAACAAAGGCAACCGTCACCTTTCCTCGGTTAGGATAATTACCCTGATCCTCATCTTGCGGATCGGTAACGCCTACGGTTACATTTGAAATAATAGAAGAAACAATCGGATTATCTTTCCCTACAATCTTTGTAACCTTCTCTTCCACTTTTTTCACCACTTCATTGGTATAAGCCTGATCGGTACCAATTGGAAGATTGACATATACATAAATAAAATTAGGATCGCTGGTTGGAAAAAAGACCACTTTAGGAGGCACAATGCCCATTAATAGAATGGAGAATACAAATAAACCCACAGTACTCCAAAGCATTTTCTTTGGCCGCTCCACTGCCCAGGCTAAGAGTTTAACATACTTCTCCTGAAAACGAGGCCAGGTGTGTTGCTGGAATTTGGTAACTGCTCCTGTTAAATAAAAATGGTTGAGTAGATACAGTAAGGCCATGAAAACAACAAAGTTGCCAAATCCGATGTTGATGATATAAGCCGGGATGGCTAAGGCACCGAAGATGTAAAGTACTTTTTTGACCTTTTTATCAAAACTTGGTTTTTCCGGATGCTCTTCATGTGGCTTCATGAAATCGACCGCAAAAACAGGATTGATGATGTAAGCGACCAACAAAGAGGCCAGTAATGTGATAATTAAAGTAATAGGCAGGAAGTACATGAACTCTCCAATTACACCCGGCCAAAACAATAAGGGCACAAATGGCGCCAGAGTGGTTAGCGTTCCAGAAAGTACCGGCAAAAACACTTCGCCTGCAGCTATTTTGGCTGCTTTCACGATGGGCACCTTACCATTATCAAATATTCGGTGCGTATTTTCAATTACCACAATGGCATCATCTACCACAATTCCCAATCCCAATAGAAAAGAGAAAAGAACAATCATGTTCATTGTAAAACTAAAGTCCAGGAAACCACCCAGAGCCGGCATGGCCAAGAATGCCACAAACATGGACAAAGGCACAGATAGGGCAACGAACAAAGCATTGGTTACCCCCATAAAAAACATCAGAATGAGTGTGACCAATATAAAACCGATGATGATGGTATTGATCAGATCGTGCAGGGTAACCCTGGTTTGATCTGACTGATCACCGGTGATGGTAATGTTCAGATTTTTAGGCAAGGAGCGCTGCTGCATATCTGAAATCAGAGCGTTGATCTTATCAGAAGCCTCAATCAGGTTCTCCCCGCTTCTCTTCTTCACATTGAGTGTAATCACATTTTTGCCGTACAAACGGGCATAACTCTCCTGTTCTTTGAAAGCATCTTTTACTTCCGCTATTTCCTTTAAATAAACAGAAGCACCGGTAGGAGTTTGAACAATCAAATTTCCAATCTCTTCGGCACTTTTAAATTCTTTTTTAATGTTCAGGGTTCTGCGAACGCCATCCATTTTAACGGTACCGCCAGAGATGGTCAGGTTTTCGTAACCCACAGCTGCTTCAATGTCTCTGAAAGAAATTTGAGCAGCTGCCATTTTATTCAGATCGGCATTGATCTGAATTTCAGGATCGAGTGCACCCACAATGTCCACTCCTGAAATCTCTTTTAATCCTTCAATCTGATCTTTCAAGTCATCGGCATATTCTTTCAGTTTCTTCAGATCGTAATCGCCCGAAATATTTACATACATGATGGGCAAATCGGCCAGGTTGATGTCCATCACGTTTGGATCTTTTGGCAAATCGTTGGGCAAATCCTGTCGGGCCTTATCTACCGCATCTTTCACCCGTTGCTTGGCATCTTTAATATCTACATCTGTATTGAATTCTGCGGTAATTACAGAAACATCCTGATAAGAATTGGAAGTGATTTTTTTAAGCCCTGGAGTAGATTTTAGTTGTTTTTCTAACTGTTTGGTCACCAAATTCTCCATATTCTCCGGGGAAGTACCCGGATAAATGGTTTGCACAAAAATCTTCGGGATCACCACCTCTGGAAAATTTTCTTTCGGTAGATTTTGGTAAGCCGAATACCCCATCACCACCAAAATAAAGGTGAGCACATAGATGGCCGTTTTATTATCGATGGCCCAGCTGGAGGGTTTAAATTCTTTAAATAGATCTTTCATCTGTTTTGTTACCAGGATTAAAACTTAACTAAATCACCTTCATTTAAATCAGATAGGCCGGTAGTGATCACCTTATCACCCGCTTTTAAGCCACTGAGCACCTCTGCTTTTCCTTCAGAGACTTTACCCGATTGGATGCTCACTCTTTTGGCTTTACCCTGAACGGCCACATACACATAATCTCCGCTTTCAGACTTTTGGATGATATTTACCGGAACTGCAATGGCATTTGCTTTTTTATAATCCACAATTTTTAAAACCGCCACCATGTTCTGACGATAGTTTTTTGCAGCAGGTAATTTTACTTCTACCCCAAAGCTGCGTGAGGTCAGGTCAATAGTTTTAGCTGCAAAACTCAAGCGAGTGCTGATGGTATCAGGCACATCAGGTAAAATCACGCTCACTTCATCCCCTTGGTTTACCCTGCCGGCGTAAGATTCAGCTACCATGGCTTTTACCTTCAAATTAGAAGCATTTACCACTCTAACACCCGGCATGCCAGGCATCACGGCTTGTCCTACTTTCAGATCGAATTCATCTACCACTCCACTCACGGGCGCTTTGATTTTATAAAGTGCCGCTTGCGATTTCAGTGCAGCCATACGGCGATCTAAAGCCTGTTTTTGCGTTTTTGCGTTGAGATATTGTATTTCGGCACCTATTTTCTGATCCCATAAGTTTTGTTGACGCTGGAAAACCGTATTGGCCAAATCAACCTGTGCTTGCAATTCGCCAATACTTTGACGTAAAATTTGATCGTCAATTTGAGCAAGCACCTGACCTTTAGAAACCTGCTGACCCGGTTTAACATAAACCGCAGTGATGATTCCCTGAGCTTCTGGACTCACTTGTACGTTTTGATCGGCATCAACCTTCCCCTGAATTTGCAGGAAGTTGCGGAAGGTTTCAGATTTCAATTCGATCACGTTCACTTCTTTGACATTGTTTTCGGCATTTTTAACACCTATTGACATTTCGAGTGCCGTAATTTCACGATCTAATGCCGCTCTTTCTTTCTTCAACTCAGCCAATTTTGCCGACTCATCTCCCGATTTACCGCAGGCTGCCGCGAATAATACTAAACTGATGTAAACTATTTTTTTCATGTTGTGTAAGGTGTTTTGTTTTAATAAGTGATTTTTCCAAGGGCCCTGTCGAGGTTTACTTTGTTGATGAGCAAATCGTAGAGGGCGTTGATGTAATTATTTTGAGACTCTTTTAAAGCTGTTTCGGCCGAAGTGACCTCTAAACTCGAACCTACTCCCTGTTCATACTTGATCTTGGCTACCCGAAGTACTTCTTTTGAAAGCTCCATGTTTCGTTTCTGATTTTCGAGCGATTGGAAACCATTTTGATAACTGGTTTTTGCCTGAGCAATTTCAAGGCTAATGCCATTTTTTGCGTTTGAAAGCTCATTGGCTGATTTCTTGACTTCCAATGCAGCACTCTTGATCTTGAAGATACGCTGGCCGCCGCTGATGATGGGTAAGCTAAGTCTCAAACCCACCACAGTGGTTGGGAAACGAGTATCATATAATTCAGAGAAATTATTATTCTGATAGATGTAAGAAGTAGCGCCAAAAGCTGCGATAGAAGGCAGGAATTCACTCTTATATCGTTTCAAATTTAATTCATTCAACTTTTTTTGTGTCTGTAATAAGCTATACTCCACCCGATTGATATAGGCATTACTGTCTGGCAATAAAACCTCTGTGTCAATTTGAATATCTGAAATGCCATCCGTTAATTTCAATCCGGTCTCAATGGGCATCCCCATTTGAAATTTGAGCAATTTGGTATTTAGATCTAAAAATCTGATCACATTCTGACGTTCTGTTTCTAAATTATTGCTCAATACTTTAAGGCGGTCCAAGTCTATTTTCTCTACAAAGCCATTTTTAAAATAAGCTTCTGTATCGTTTAATGATTTTTTAAGTCGGGTAAGATTAGCATCTAATAAGCTCAATTGTTCATTGCTCACTAAAACTGAATAATAGGCCTTGGTAACCGCTACCGCCGTTTCAATCTTTGTCCGCTTGCTGTTTCTGATGGATAACTCTTTATATGTTTTGGAGGCTTGCAATCCCACCAAATAAGAACCATCAAACAGTAATTGAGAAGCCTCTAAACCTAAAGTAGATTGATACTTAACCCCAAATTGAACCGGAATAAAAGTACCAGCAGGCTCGCCAAAGAACTCACCGGGGATTAAACTGACAGGCACTTTTACGAAATCTTGAAAACTAAAATTGGTGCTTACCTGAGGCAAACCAACACCGGTGGTTTCGTTTACTTTATTTTTGGCAATTTGTACATCGATATCTGCGTTTAGAACTGCAGACTGATGTTTCAGAGCAAAATCGATGGCCTGCTGTAAACTAAATTGATAAGGTTCAGCTTGTTGTGCCTTTAACGTAAACAAGCCAAAACTGAATAAAATAAGGAAGATGGATAGTTTGTATTTCATGTATTTCTGTTGATTCAATGATTTTCTTCGTAATATTTAATTAATTCAAAACCCTTCATATTGGCGATTCCGTAAACAAAGTGCAGGGTAAGTTCCTTTGCTACTTGGGACATGCTGAATTGCTGAACAGGGAAAATTTGTTGATTAAAAGACATTTCAATTTGTTCAATACGCATGCGACTGACAATTTCAATGTCAATTTCAGGACGGTAATAACCCTCAGCGATACCACGCTTTAAATTATTCTTAAACTTTTCTAACAAAACATTCTCCCTGAAATCCTTGAAATAAGCCCACGCTTCAGGATAAAATTTTTGGAGATCATAAAACATGGTCGGATTAGTTCTTGAAAGCATTTCCACTAAATTGGTAATCGCGAAAAATACCTCATGAACGGCATTATCAGCACGATCGCAACACTCGTCAATAATGCAAGATTGCGTTTCCATCTTAAGTCGCATCAACTTCAACAAAAGATCGTTCTTATCGTCAAAGTGCTGATAGATGGTTTTTTTAGACATTCCCAAGTGCTTAGCAATATCATCCATCGTAATACTTTTAATACCATATTGGCTAAAAAGTAAGTCAGATTGCTGAAGTATAAAATCTTGGGGTTCCACTCAAAATTGCGATAAGACGACAAAACTATGGAAACTTTTTTCAGTTCCAAAGTTTCCATAAATATTTTATGTCATTATTTTGTTAATAATTTGTTTGTAGTCCTAAATCTATTTTAGAAAAAGATAATTATAAATTAAATTAATTTTAAATATTATACTAAATAATTACAGCAAAAAGGAGTAAATTTGCATAAACCTGATTTTCATGAGTTTAACTGCTCTTACTGCTATCTCTCCTGTAGACGGACGTTACCACCAACAAACTGCATCTCTTTCTGCTTATTTCTCTGAGGCTGCTTTGATCAAGTACCGGCTACTGGTTGAGATCGAATATTTCATAGCGCTGGTTGAATTGCCGCTGCCGGCTTTGCAAAATTTCCCTGCAAGTGGTTTTGATGCGCTCAGAAAAATTTATGCTGAGTTCGATGAAAAAGATGCATTGGCAGTCAAAGAGATTGAAAAAACCACCAACCATGATGTAAAAGCAGTAGAGTACTTCATTAAAAATAAGTTTGATGCTTTGGGTTTTGGTGCTTACAAGGAATTCATCCATTTCGGATTGACCTCACAAGACATTAATAATACCGCAATTCCGCTTTCTTTCAAGGAAGCCTTAGCCGATGTGTATTTTCCGGCCATGGACGAATTGCTTCAAAAAATAAATGCCTTAGCCAAAGACTGGGAAGCAATACCGATGTTGGCACGTACGCATGGGCAAGCGGCCTCACCCACTCGCTTAGGTAAAGAATTATTGGTTTTTAAAGAGCGTTTAGAGAAACAGCTCGATACACTGCGAAATACTCCGAATGCCGCGAAATTTGGAGGAGCTACCGGCAATTTCAATGCGCACCTGGTAGCCTATCCCGGCACCAATTGGGTGGATTTTTCCAATCGCTTTTTGAAAGATAAATTAGGTTTAGAAAGATCGCAGTATACCACTCAAATTGAGCATTACGACCAATTTGCAGCACAATGCGATGCACTTAAACGCATCAACAATATTCTGATAGATATGGACCGTGATTTCTGGTCTTACATCTCCATGAATTACTTTAAACAACAGATCAAAGCTGGTGAAGTAGGTTCATCGGCTATGCCACATAAAGTCAATCCGATAGATTTCGAAAATTCTGAAGGTAATTTAGGATTGGCCAACGCCCTTTTTGAACACCTGGCGGCCAAGCTGCCTATTTCACGCTTACAGCGAGATTTAACCGATTCGACTGTTTTGAGAAACATCGGAGTGCCTATGGCGCATACTTTGATCGCCATCAAGTCGACCCTAAAGGGTTTAAATAAACTTTTATTAAACCAAGATGCCATCCAGGCAGACTTAGAAAACAATTGGGCGGTGGTGGCAGAAGCCATCCAAACCATTTTGCGCAGAGAAGCTTATCCAAATCCTTACGAAGCATTAAAAGAACTCACCCGAACCAATGAGCAGGTGAATGCAGCAACCATAGCCAATTTCGTAGCCACTTTAAATATTCCTGAATCGGTTAAGGAAGAAATCAAAAAAATCAGGCCTGATAACTACACCGGCGTTTAATCAGCAGTCACTTTTAGGTCATAAATTTTTTGGCGGGTCTTTTGAAATTTTAAAAGGCTAATTTTGTATTTCAGTTTAGATTATGAGCAATTCTACTATCAACGTATTTACCGAAAGCACTCCGAATCCGGCTACCATGAAGTTCTTAGTGAACAAATTATTGGTGAACGGCAGTATCGATTTCCCAAGCAAAGAAAGTGCAGAGAGCTCGGCTTTCGCAAAAGAATTATTCAAATTCAACTTTGTAAAGGGTGTATTTTTTGCCAGCAATTTCGTAACCATCACCAAAAGTGAGGACAGTAATTGGGAGGACATTGAAGCCATCCTGAAAGAATTTGTAAAAGGTGCTGTTGAAAGTGAATTGAAAATTCAAGATCAACAGAACGAAGAGGTGAATTTTGAAGGGACCGAAGTCGAAAAGAAAATTCAGCAAGTTTTATACGATTACGTTCGCCCGGCCGTTGAGCAAGATGGCGGAGCCATTGCTTACCGTTCGTTTAATGAAGGAGTGGTTACCGTTGAATTACGTGGTGCATGCAGCGGTTGTCCATCTTCCACCATCACCCTCAAAGCAGGCATCGAAAACCTATTGAAACGAATGGTTCCTGAAGTGACCGAAGTAGTTTCGGAAGCATTATAAAGACTACAATTATTCTACTTTAATGCTGTCTCTTGTGGCTTTGGCCCAATCAGACAATAGTTTACGCTCGTCGGCGGTTAATCTGGCTTCAGCGTGAATAAATGTGTAGGAATTGAGTGGCATCTCATGAATTTCTACCTGTTCTGCCACTTCATCGAGTTTATGACGAGCTTTTTTGGGTTTATACGAAGCAAATTCTGAGAAATTCAATTCCCCTTTTCCTTCTTCAATATGATGATCGATCCACCAGGCCAGCGGCTGGACGCTTGCATACCATGGATAATTAGTATTGTTAGAATGACAATCCATACAAGCCTTTTTTACAATCGCCTTAACCTCATCAGAAGCTGGATGATGTTCAAAAATTCCATCTTTTTCAGCAGCAATCGATTGATTCTTTTCAGGCTGTATGAACTGGATCGCCAGGAGTGTGATTCCGAGCGTTAGGGTAATTTTAGTGCTTAGTTTCATTGGTGTTTGGCTTGAAGTATTTAACAATAATATGAAGCATTTCATTAGAAATCAAACTATTTGTGGCAACTAATTCTCTTTTCTGAATAAAATCGGCACCACCAGAAAAATCAAAAAGTTCCCCTCCTGCTTCTTTCACAATGAGTGCTCCTGCTGCTACATCCCAGGCATTGAGGTTGTACTCGAAATAACCATCAAATCGGCCGCAGGCAACATAAGCCAAATCAACTGCTGCTGATCCGATACGGCGCAAACCATGGCAATTTTCCATCATTTCCTGGAAAACTTGTAGATAAGGTTCTTTCTTTTCGAAATCGTAATACGGGAAACCGGTAGCTAATAGTGTATTGGAAAGTTGAGGTGCTTTTGAGACTTGGATTTGACAACCATTGAGCCAAGCCGATCCACCTTTCCAGGCATAAAAACATTCATCTCGATTGATTTCATAAACCACACCCAGCACTATTTCCTGATGTTGTTGCAATGCAATACTGACAGAGTAAGTTGGAATGCCGTGAATGAAATTGGTGGTACCATCCAGCGGATCGATGATCCATTGAAAAACCGCTCCTACCGATTCACGAGTCTTTTCTTCGGTTAGGAATCCAGCTTCCGGCAATAGGGCTGACAAATCACGCACCAATTGCTCTTCAGCAGATTTATCTACGTAAGAAACCAGATCATTGAAACCCTTGTATTCAATTTGATCGGGCTGAAATTTTTGGCTTTCTTCACGAATAAAGCCACCCACTTGTTTGGCGATCTCAACCGTTTGAACGCATAGTTCAGCTAAATCCATATTATGCAGCAAGGGTATTTTTTGAACGATTGATTGACCAAATGGCTCCTGCCATTCCGACGAGGATGAGCAACGTAGCGATCAATTCAGCCTGGGTAAAGCTAAGGCCTGCAACATGGTATTCTGAATTCACCCTGATCTGCTCAATTGCAAAACGTTCCACGCCGTTCAGGATGAGGTAAATGGAGAACATTAAGCCCGGAATGTTGAACGATTTACGGATCGACCAGAGGAAAATAAAAATAGCAGCAGCCATTAACACCTCATAAAAAGCAGTCGGGTAAACCGGTAAAGGTAATTCCATACAAAAGTTCCCCACACAATCTTTGATGGGCACTCCTTCATTTAAAACATTATGAGGATACTTAGTTGCCCAAACCCAATCAGGTGCCCAGCTCAACCAAGATGGCTTTGGTGCTAAATTATTGATACCCCAGTCGCCATCGCCAGAGAGGTGACAACCAATACGGCCAATTGCATAAGCCAGCATCATTCCCGGACCGCCCACATCGAGCATATGCAGGGGTTTGACCCCATTTTTATTTGCGATGTACAATACACCCGCTCCTCCACAAATCAATCCACCATAAAAAGTCAAACCACTAAATGAGAGCAATCCATCAATCGGATCTTTCATGAAATCACTAAAATATTCGAGGTTATGGAAAATTTTAGCTCCTAAAAATCCGGTGAGGGCCGCCCAAACTAAAATGGTACCCATCTGTTCATGTGGCCAAACTGTTTGGGCAATGGTTTTAGGTTTAGACAGCTCATTTTTCTTCGCTTCGGCATAAACCCAATAAGCAAAAAGTGCAGCCATGATCAACCCACCCAATAAACTCCCTTTACTGGATAAAAGAAAGGATTGCGGATTGGCAGTAAAAGCGCTGTAATTCAATACGGCATCAAGCAATTTATATCCGATCAAAAAACCAAAAATGGCATTCAAGCCGATCTCTGTAATGCTGGCAGGTTCCCCAACTCTAATGTTTTTGATCACAGGTTTAACCAGTCCGAGCGCTTCTTTACGCTTCATCTCTTCGCTAAATGCCCAATAGCCCGCCGCGAAAGCTAATGCTACAAAGAAGCCAAAAGTTTGTATGGGTAGTGGGATGTGAATGCCCGTTAGGTATTCAATTAGATAGGTAATGGTAGGAAACATACTTAAATATAGGTATTAGATTTGAAATGTGGAGCTCAATGCACCAGCACTTCCTGTTTTTCAATGATCTCCACATCGCCATCAGCTGCGATGTTCACTAATTCTACTGCTTTCAGCTCATTGATCAAGATGGGATCATAAGGTGCCTTCACTTTTACATAATTACGGGTAAAACCGTGCATATAACCACTTTTCTGATCAGCCTCAAACAATACTTCAGCAGTTTTTCCTAACTGCGATTCATAGAAAAATCGACGCTTTTTATCAGATAAAATATGAAGCATTTTGCTCCGATGGGCCCTTTGTGCACCAGGTACAGCACCAGCCATTTCGGCGGCAGGTGTATTTTCTCTTTCCGAATAGGTGAAAACGTGCAGGTAAGAGATCTCCAAGTCGTTTAAAAATTGATAAGTATCAAGAAAATCTTCGCGGGTTTCTCCTGGGAAACCTACAATCACATCGACACCAATACAACAATCGGGCATAAGCGATTTGATCTTGCTCACCCGCTCGGCATAGAGTTCCCGGCGGTAACGCCGGCGCATTAAGCCTAAAATTTTATTGGATCCTGATTGAAGCGGAATGTGAAAATGCGGCACAAATCGTTTGGAATTTGCTACAAACTCAATGATATCATCACTCAATAAATTAGGCTCGATGGAAGAGATACGAATTCGATCGATGCCTTCTACCTCATCCAAAGCTTTCACCAGATCGAAAAAGCGATCTTCACGCTGCCCATTTCTAATTCCGAAATCACCCAAATTAACTCCAGTTAAGACGATCTCCTTCACTCCGCTTGCAGCAATTTCTTCTGCTTGTTTGATCACTTCCGTAATGGCATTACTCCGGCTGGCGCCCCTCGCCAAAGGAATGGTACAAAAAGTACAGGAATAATCACAGCCATCCTGAACTTTAAGAAAAGTACGGGTACGATCACCAAAAGAATAAGAGCCAATAAAAGTTTGAGTTTCCTCAATCGGGCGGTTATAAATTTCGGCCTTTGATTTTTTGGTGAGGTCTGTAATATGTTCAACCAACTGGAATTTTTCTGCTGCTCCTAATACCACATCTACTCCCGGAATTTCGGCGATTTCTTGTGGTTTTAGTTGTGCATAGCACCCTACAATGGCAATGTAGGCTCCAGGTGAATACTTTAAGGCCTCTTTAACTACTTTTCTGCACTTTTTATCGGCATGATCCGTAACTGAACAGGTATTGATCACATACACATCGGCCTGATCCGTAAAATTGACGGTTTGAAAACCGGCAGTTTCAAATTGACGGCCAATGGTAGAGGTCTCTGAATAATTCAGCTTACATCCAAGGGTATAAAAAGCGACCTTTTTGCTCATAGACAGGGCAAAAATACGTAAATAATGTGTTATTGTTCGCCCCAGCGATAAGATGAATGATCGAAACCGGCTAAATCGATCACCCGGTTGACCACCGTTGCTGCAACTTCTTCCAAAGTGCTTGGCAAACTATAAAAAGACGGTGTAGCAGGGCATATGATGCCTCCTGCTTCCGTAATGGTCTTCATATTATTGATATGAATAAGATTGTATGGCGTGTCTCTCACAACTAAAATGAGTTTTCTGCGCTCTTTTAAAACCACATCTGCTGCACGTGTGCAGAGGTCATTAGATAGGCCGCTGGCAATCCGCCCCATGGTGCCCATGGAGCATGGGCAAACGATCAAGGTGTCATATTGAGCAGATCCTGATGCAAAAGGAGCCATGAAATCGTGACTGTGATAAAAATCGAAATTGTAATCCTGATAAGATTGGTTACCCAACTCCTGCTCCCAAATCATCTTGGCATTATCTGAAAAGATAACTCCCACCTTTTCGATTTGGTCTTGTAATTTCTGTAACTGATCAAATAAAACTTTGGCGTAGATGGCACCGCTAGCACCACTTACAGAAACAACAATTTTCCGCTTTTTCATATGGCTGTAAAGTTAAATATGTTGACCTGATTTATTGTAAGGAGAATATCAAGAAAAAAGGGCCGAATAACTTGTATTCGACCCTACATCTACCTATGAAAAACATGCCCTTTAGAGGGGCAGAACAAATATAGTTAATTAAAAATCTGACTTCCAAATTTTTAAAAGAAAAAATATGTTGTAACTTTTTATTTCAAAATATTGATAATCAATAACTTGAAATTAAGCGTGGTGTTATTGTTACAATAAGTATGATTTTTGGTACAATAAAATTCGGGTACCATAATTTTGATTAAACTTAAAACAGCTTCCTCTTTGTACGATCTTCACAAGTAAGGAAATTTTAAAGGAATCGACCATCCATGCCTTTAAATCCTTCGTTTGTCGGATGAAGTATACCATTGGTCGGAATTAAGTTGAATTTTTCACGATGTATTAACAGATTGCTGCGGAATTGTAAAACGATTCTGACCTGTTCAATGCGTTACACCTATTCACCAACACCCAATTGTAAATGGTTTTATAAGTTGGACTTAGCAACCAATCCGGCACAAATTATGCTATATCAATTTGTTGGAGCAAAATTTGAAGCTCATTGCTTATCAGTCAACAATACCGAAGAAATTATGGAGATTTTGGAAAAGATTTACCCGATTGCTCCTCTAAGAGAAGCGATTTTAAATATTATTTTTCAACCTTCCTATGCCGATCATGAATTCGAAAGAGTTTTGGAAAAGTTATGCAGTCTGAGAGATGAACTTAAATTGAAAAATTTGTAACCCGATTTGTACTTATTCCGTATAAGTACACATGAAGAAGAAGATTTATCTGGTTGAAGAAGGAGTAGATGTGATGGGAGATTTACGAATGCGAACTATCAGGGCGTTTTTATGTAAACACACCGCGAAAAAATTCACAGAATATAAGAACCGAAAATTGCTTCAGAAAAAAATGAGGTTTCAACACATTGACCCCAGTCGATCGAATTTAATCGGTTCAAAAACACATCAGCAGCTAATGGATAAGATTCAAAAGGTTTTCTGTGTGAACAAATATTACCTGAAAGAAGTGGAACTTTATTAAATAAAAAAAACCGTTCCTGATTCAGGAACGGTTTCGGGTGGATGATGGGGCTCGAACCCACGACCCCTAGAACCACAATCTAGTGCTCTAACCAACTGAGCTACAACCACCGTGTTTGAGGCTCCAAAAATAGACATTCCGACTCATTTTACAAATTTTTTGATCAAACAAAATGGAATAAAGAACAATTCCTTATCATTGTTTAAGTTAATTCAATATGATAGAACTTTTTACAGATGGTGCTTCTAGTGGTAATCCGGGTCCGGGAGGATTTGGTATCATTTTACGATCTGGAAATCATTATAAAGAATTAAGTGCCGGTTATCGTAAAACTACCAACAACCGGATGGAACTTTTGGCAGTGATTGTTGGGCTGGAAACGATCAAAAAGCCAAATCAAGTCATCAAGATTTATTCTGACTCCAAATACGTAATCGATGCCATTGAGAAAAAATGGGTATTCGGTTGGGTGCAGAAAGGATTTGCTGGAAAGAAAAATAAAGATCTCTGGCTCCGATTGCAACCGCTGCTCAAGGTCCATCAGATCACTTTTTTTTGGGTGAAAGGACATAATGGCCATCCCGAAAATGAACGATGTGATGAACTGGCGGTTGCCGCCAGCAAACAAAAAGAGCTTTTAGTCGATCAAATATTTGAATCTACCAGCGAAGAAACCAAGAAATTACTTTGAGTAAAATCAGCTGGCTTTTAGCTTTTCTGATTCCTCCAAAGAAAATTCTCGCATCATTTCTTCAGCCTTTAAAACCATATTTTCTGAACCAATAAAAACCGCCGAACGTTGGTGCAAGGAATTCACTTCCAAATCTAAAATTCGTTCAAACCCATTAGAAGCACGTCCACCGGCTTGTTCAATGATGAAAGCCATCGGATTACATTCATACACCAAACGGATCTTACCATTAGGTGCTCCAGAAGTAGTGGGGTAAATGAAAATACCACCTTTTATGATGCTTCGATGGATGTCAGCAACCATGGAGCCAATGTACCGGGAAGTGTAAGGCCTGGAACTGGAGGGGTCTTCCACCTGGCAATATTTAATGTATTTTTTTACACCATCCGGGAAATGAACATAATTACCCTCATTAATCGAGTAGATAGTTCCATCTTTCGGAATTTTCATATCCGGATGAGATAAACAGAATTCACCGATGGATGGATCTAAGGTAAATCCGTTAACGCCCTTTCCGGTCGTGTAAACCATCATGGTGGAGGAGCCGTAAATCACATAACCTGCTGCAACCTGATCCACTCCTTTTTGTAAAACATCTGCTAATTGCGCAGGACCTTCAGATGATTTTCGGCGATAAATAGAAAATATAGTTCCAACCGCCACATTACAATCGATATTGGAAGAGCCGTCCAAAGGATCAATTGCTACAATGTATTTGGCATTTTTGGAAACGGCAGAATCAATTCTTACAATTTCATCACTTTCTTCCGAAGCTACGATACAACATTCACCACCACTAGACAGGGCGGCAATGAATTGCTCATTGGCATAAAGATCTAATTTTTTTTGACTTTCTCCCTGTACATTCGTCATTCCATTATCCCCGAGAATATCCACCAAACCGGCTTTATTTACTTCTCGGTTTACAATTTTGGCGGCGATACCGATATCACGGAGCAGACGGGAGAGTTCTCCTTTGGCAAAAGGAAAATCATTTTGTTTTTCAATAATAAACTGACCAAGGGTCATCACGCGTTTCATAGGCTTAGTGTATTTTTTACATTATCTCATCCCCAATTCAATCGCTTCTAAGTTATGAATTTTTTTATCAGAAATGCTAAATCTAATCATTGTACGCATTTTATGCCAACCATATTTCCCTGCAGCTCCTGGATTAAAGTGTATTAAACCCATATTAGGATCAGGAATCACCTTCAGGATATGCGAATGGCCACAAATGAACAAACCTGGCTTGAAACTTTGAAGTATCGACTTGACCTTTGCAGGATAACGGCCAGGGTAACCACCAATATGCGTCATCCAGACTTTGAGCCCCTCACATTCAAAAAACTGATTTTCAGGATGAACCTTTCTGATATCTTGTCCATCTATATTTCCATATACGCCAATCAATGGTTTAAATGCGGCTAAACGGTCGGAAAGTTCCAATGTTCCGAAATCTCCTGCATGCCATATCTCATCACATTCGGCGAAATACTGAAAAACCGCATCGTCCAGATAGCCGTGGGTATCAGAAAGTAAGCCTATTCTTTTCACGATTAAAAGATAGTCAAAAAGTTTTGCAGAAGGGCCCGATATGCTGGATGATATACTTTTTCAGCCTCGTAAATACTCAAACTGGAATATCGAACTTCTTGTGGTTGGAAGCTCAGACTTAAAAGTTGTCGATGAGGTTTGCTATCGGGAAATGAACTTACATTGAGAATTTCGGAGGGATATAAGCCAATTTTTTGAGCAAACTGAAGTAAAATGGCAGCTGTATCTAAAGGTAAAATCACGCAAAAACGACCATC
Organism: Sphingobacteriaceae bacterium; assembly: GCA_947459195.1. Lineage (GTDB taxonomy): Bacteria > Bacteroidota > Bacteroidia > Sphingobacteriales > Sphingobacteriaceae > JAIPAN01. The sequence goes on along the minus strand of CANHCS010000020.1, from coordinate 11,515 downwards.
TGGCTTTAAATGTTTGGCAGCTAACTGGCAAAGCAACTCAAAAAAAGAAGTATCGGTATGCCGGGCGATTTGTTTGGCCTGGGTTTCAGATTTTAAGGAATCGACAAAAAAAGGTGGATTAGAAACAATCAAATCGAACTGCTTTTCTGGATATACCATGAAATAATGTTCAATATTTAAAGGAAAAGCCTTTAGCCTACCTGCAAAAGCACTGGCCTGAAAATTTACTGCTGCCGTGGTAGCTGCCAGTTTATCGATCTCCACCGCATCAATTTCTGCTTCATGAAATCGTTGAGCCAGCATGAGGGCAATTACACCGGTGCCGGTACCAATGTCTAAAATAGCAGTGGAGGTGGTATTTTTAATACTACCTCCACTGCCTGCCCAAGCACCCAACAATACGCCATCGGTGTTTACCTTCATGGCGCAATGGGTTTGATCTATTTCAAATTGCTTGAAACTGAATAATTGTTTACTCAAATTAAGTTCATTTAGAACTCAAATTAAAGCATCCGTTCTGAAGATTTAAAATATCAGACCTTAAATAAAAAAGCTTTGGCACCATTACCAAAATTTAATGTTTTAACTCCCATGAGTTCAGTCCAACCAAAATCTGCAGTTGCATCATCTACAATAGGCATAGTAGAATTATCCAGATCGTAATAGACTGCTGATAAAACCAGTACATAATTGGCTTTGTCGAGAATCTTAGCACCGTTAGCATCAAATACCACCAAATTTAATAGCAAATCACTATTTGCCTTGACTTCTAAAACTTGAATTTTACCAAATTTCCCAGAAGAAGTTTTGAAAAAAATAATATAGCCTGCTTTAAAATTCTGTACAGCAGCTGCATCAAACGGAATTTCTTCACTAGTTAATTTAGTTTCTTCTGCCATGACATCCGCTCTGGTATAATCAGCAAAGGTTTTCACCGGCGCAGAATCGTCACCATTACAAGATGCGAAAAGGATTGTGCTCAAGCCGAGCACTAATAAGATTACATGTTTCATATTGTTTTCGATTTACCAACTATAACGCCGGCATCGGGACAATTAGTGTCAATTATCAAATTTTCTAATTCAATTAATTAGGGTTTGAACAAATAAGCTTTCGCTGGATCATTGAAAATTAATGTGTAAAATCCATTCGAAGTATACCACATCATGTCTCCATCCGCAGAAACAACAGCAGGCATATCAGGGTCATCCAAATCATATAAATTGGTTCCAGGCAATAACTTAATGGAATTTTTTTCTAATAATTTAGCACCGTTACCGTCAAAGACAAACAAATTCAGGGTAATATTATAATTTACATCAACCTCCAAAACTTCCAGTTTTCCATAATTCGCACTGCTGGTTTTGATAAAAATAATGGAACCTACTTTGAAATTCTGGACTGCAGGTAAATCATAAGAAATGGCATCCTTGTTGATATTATCAGCTTCCGCCATAATATCCGCTAGGCTATAGGTAGCGAAGGTTTTTACCGGTACAGGATCGTCACCTTTACAAGATGCGAAGAAGACTGTGCTCAGACCGAGCATGATGGTCATTAAATGTTTCATATTGTTTTCGATTTTACAAGCTATAACGCCGGCATCGAAACAATTAGTATGAAGTTTTTAAGAAAATAGGGTTATTCACCCAAAATGCCGTGCAGCACGTTATCGTAAACTGATTGAGCCAGCTTAACCGTTCCGAAAGAGGCTTCATCTACCAAAAGCTCAGCGGCAGTAACGGTACCGAGCAAACTGAATTCCGTTTCACAAGTGGCCATCAGTTCTACAAAGGCTTCCTGTTGTTCAGGTTTTACCGACACCACTACCCTACCCTGCGCCTCACCGAAAAGAAAAGCATCTTTCCGAATACCTTCTTCGGTACATACCTCAAAGCCTAATTGATTGGGCATGGCCGATTCGAGCAAGGCAATGTATAAACCGCCATCGGCCACATCATGTGCAGAAACGATTAGTTTTTCTTTAATTAATTGCTTGATCACTTGATGCATGGCGTATTCCTTTTCCAGATCGAAATGGGGTGCCGGAGAAGCACCAATATTGTGATAAGAAGCCAAGTATTGGGAAGAGGCAATATCGTTCACACTTTCGCCAATAAGATAGATTAGGTCCCCTTCTGATTTAAAATCAGCGGTCATCAGCGTGCTGGTATCATCCAATACACCCAACATTCCAATGGTTGGCGTAGGAAATACCGGACCTTCATCAGATGACTGGTTATAAAAACTCACGTTTCCACCGGTTACCGGCGTTTGAAACTTGGTGCAAGCTTCCGACATTCCTTTGATGGCACCTACAAACTGCCAGTAAACTTCGGGCACGTAGGGGTTTCCAAAATTCAAACAATTGGTAATGGCTACCGGTTCGCCACCGGCACAAGTAATGTTCCGGGCGGCTTCAGCTACCGCGATGGCACAACCTTTTTGCGGATCGGCATAGACATAGCGTGAGTTACAATCAACGGTTAATGCAATGGCTTTGTTAGTTCCCTTTACTGCAACCACTGCTGCATCACTCGGGCGATTGGTGGTCATGTTGGCAGTACCCACCATCGAATCATACTGATTGGTAACCCAACGCTTGGAGGCAATGTTGGGGTTTGAAATCAAATGATCTGCCACCGCTTTTAAATCCTTCGGTTCGGCGACTTGATCTATGGTAAATTTCAGATTTTCCTGATAATAAGCCGGCTCACGGTATTCACGGTGGTAAACCGGAGCTCCGCCACCCAATACCAGGTCTTCGGCTGGTACATCAGCCACCAGTTCACCATGCATATAGTATTCCAGTCTCTTGGTAGCGGTTACTTCACCGATGATGGCACAATTCAGATCCCACTTTTCAAATACGGCCTCCACCTCTTTTTCACGTCCTTTTTCAACCACAATCAGCATCCGCTCTTGGGATTCAGAAAGGAGAATTTCAAAAGGCTTCATGTTCTCCTGACGCATCGGAACCTTATCTAGATCAATGCGCATGCCATGTTCGCCTTTGGCCGACATTTCTGAGTTGGAGCAAATGATACCAGCTGCACCCATATCCTGCATACCGACCACGGCTCCGGTTTTAATCACTTCGAGTGTGGCTTCTAATAATAATTTTTCCTGGAAAGGATCGCCTACCTGAACGGCCGGCAGATCGTTTACCGAGTCTTCGGTAATATCTTTAGAAGCGAATGCCGCTCCATGAATGCCGTCTTTACCCGTGGCAGAACCGACGATATACACCGGATTGCCAACACCATAAGAAGTGGCAGAAACGGTTTCTCCCACCTTCACAATACCCGCAGACATGGCATTCACCAATGGATTTACGTTATAGCATTCGTCAAAAAACAGTTCACCACCCACCGTTGGAATACCGAAAGCATTGCCATAATCACCAATACCTTTCACTACTCCTTTTAATAACCATTGGTTACGTGGCTGATGGATATCTCCAAAACGCAAGGAATTCAATTGGGCAATTGGTCGGGCACCCATGGTAAAGATGTCGCGGTTGATACCTCCCACTCCGGTTGCCGCACCCTGATAGGGCTCTAAAGCTGAGGGGTGGTTGTGTGATTCAATTTTAAAACAGCAGGCAATCCCATCGCCTAAATCCACTAAACCCGCATTCTCTTCTCCAGCCTTGGCCAACATTCGCGGCCCTTCTTTAGGGAGCGTTTTCAGCCAAACGATGGAGTTTTTATAGGAGCAATGCTCACTCCACATGACCGAAAAAATAGAAAGCTCCGTAAAATTGGGTGTTCTTCTTAAAATTTCTTTGATTTTATCGAATTCTTCGGGCAAGAGGCCTAATTCTTTAGCTGTTTCGACGGTCGTGAGCTGAATAGTTTCCACAAATGAGTGTTTTAGAGGTTTGCTTGATCAAAAATAGGAAAAAGGGCCCGAATTGAACAGCTCAGGAATCAATTTTTCGGCAGTAATTTTTGCACAGAGATATCAACATTCAAAAACATGATGACATTTAACCATAAAATCATGAATAATTTTATCAATTTTTGAAAATCTTATCAACAAAAACCAATTTTATCCACTTTTTCAGACTTATTTTTAGCGATAAATCTTATTTTTGATAAAAATTATAATAAATTAATAAAAAATCATGGCAAATCTCAGATTTCAGGCACTAAATGCTGTTTTAACACGAACAATTCCGGAAGTTAAGACTCCTTCGAGCAAAATTTCAGAATTTTTTGGTGTAAATGTGTTCGATAAAAAGAAAATGAAAGAATTTTTATCGAAAGAAGCTTATCAAAGCATCACTAATTCAATTGAGTTAGGCTCAACTGTTGACCGTGAAGCTTCAGAACAAATTGCAGCAGCCATGAAGGCCTGGGCCATGAGCAAAGGGGCAACCCATTATACCCACTGGTTCCAACCCTTAACTGGAACCACTGCCGAAAAACACGATTCTTTCTTTGAACCTACCACAGATGGTTCGGCCATTGAAAAATTCTCTGGTGATGCCTTGGTGCAACAGGAGCCAGATGCTTCTAGCTTCCCGAACGGGGGTATCCGTAATACCTTCGAAGCCCGTGGTTATACAGCTTGGGACCCTTCCTCTCCCGCTTTCATCATGGAAAGCAAATCGGGAAAGACCTTGTGCATCCCAACGGTATTCGTTTCCTACACCGGCGAAGCCCTGGATTATAAGGCACCTCTATTAAAGGCATTGTCGGCCATGGACAAAGCCGCGGTAGATGTTTGCCATTATTTTGATAAATCTATTACCAAAGTAAATGCTTCTTTAGGTATTGAACAGGAATACTTTTTAGTGGATTTGGCCTTGTATAATGCCCGCCCGGATTTATTACTGACCGGTCGTACTTTATTCGGTCACATGTCGGCTAAAGGCCAGCAATTGGAAGACCATTATTTCGGTACCATTCCGGAGCGGGTGTATGCGTACATGCTGGATTTTGAAACAGAATGCTTGAAATTGGGCATTCCTTTGAAAACCCGTCACAATGAGGTAGCCCCTTCTCAGTTTGAGTGTGCGCCTATTTATGAAGAGATCAACCTGGCCATCGATCACAATCAATTATTGATGGATGTGATGGACAAAGTGGCCAAACGTCATAATTTCAAAGTTTTACTGCACGAAAAACCTTATGCCGGTGTTAATGGCTCAGGTAAACACAACAACTGGAGTTTGATTACCAATACCGGCAAAAACTTGTTGTCACCGGGCAAAACTCCTAAAAACAACTTGATGTTCTTGGCTTTCTTCGTGAATACGATTAAAGCAGTGTACGAGCATGCGGATCTGTTGAGAGCTTCCATTGCCTCCGTGAACAATGATCATCGCTTGGGCGCCAATGAAGCCCCTCCGGCCATCATCTCTATTTTCTTGGGTAGTCAATTAAATGAGGTTTTAGATGAACTAGAAAGTTCACGCATCAGCAAAAAAATCAAAGATGACAATGCTTTATGGCTGGGCATTCCGAAGATTCCTCAAATCTTACTCGACAATACCGACCGTAACCGGACTTCGCCTTTTGCCTTTACCGGCAACAAGTTCGAGTTCCGTGCGGTGGGTTCTTCTGCTAACTCTTCTGCACCAATGACCGTTTTGAATACCATCGTGGCTGACCAGTTGATAAAATTCAAAGCTGAAGTAGATAAATTGATCAAAAAAGGCGAGAAAAAAGACATCGCCCTGCTTACCGTGATCAAAAAATACATCAAGGAATCTAAGGCTATTCGCTTCGAAGGCAATGGCTACAGCGAGGAGTGGGAGAAAGAGGCCGAAAAACGTGGTTTATCGAATATCAAAACTACCCCAAAAGCTTTGGATGCTTATGTAAGTGAGAAAACTACAGATCTATTCAATAAGCTGAACGTTTTCAGCGGCAGAGAGGCCCATGCTCGTCATGAAATTCTGCTGGAGAGCTTCTATAAAAAACTGCAAATTGAGGCTCGTGTAATTGGCGAATTGGTAAATAGTGCGATTATCCCTGCGGCCATTGAATACCAAAGCAAGCTTATCCAGAATGTACAAGGTTTACAGGCCATCGGACTGGACAAGAAAACCTATCAGGCCCAGCTCGAACTGATCACCAAGATCTCTGAGCATCTAAATCTCATCAAAACCAATGTAGATAAAATGGTGGAAGCCCGTAAAAAAGCCAACGCCATTGAGGATGCCCGTGAGAAATCTATTGCTTACGATGAAAAGGTAAAAACTTTCTTCGAACCGATCCGCTACCATGTAGATAAACTGGAACAAGTGATTGATGATGAACAATGGCCTTTGCCTAAATTCAGAGAGTTATTGTTTATTAAATAAGATGTAAACAAAAAGCCCCGAGTATTCTCTCGGGGCTTTTTGTTGGATTAATTTGAAACAATTTTAAAAATAGCTCCTAGCTCAGGAGAAATTATCTTTGAACCGTCTCCGAGCTTCATAAAAGCAAAGCTCTGATCAGCATCGGCTAAAGTTTGCGTACCAGCATCCAAGTCAAAATTATAATTAACAACAACTTGAACTCCTTTTTTGGAGAGCAGTACAGAGCCATCCGGATTGTAATTCACCATATCAATAACGAGTTTATCCGATTGATTAACAGAACCATTATCTACAATCAATAATTTACCAAAGCTGCCAACTTTAGTTTTATAAACGATGATTGCGCCATTTTTTAGCACATATTGACTACTTGCATTCATTACTGTGATTTGCGTAGCAGTCATTTCTCCTTTTTGTGCTTCAATTGCTGTATAATTTAGCTGCTCAAAAGAAGATAATTGTGGCTGTGGAGGGTCATCTCCTTTACATGAGCTAAGCAAAATCAAAGCAAAACCCATTAATAGAATGTGATTTTTCATAAATACTAATTTTGATATCATTGAATACTATAAACAATCTTTGTTTGATTTTATTGTACTGGATTCAAAAAAAATAATTTAATAGCATAAGTAATTTCTAAGCTTTAACTTTATCACATGTCAGACCTTAAGTACCAGCAAAGAGGCGTTTCGGCCGGAAAGGAAGATGTGCATGCCGCCATCAAAAACATCGATAAGGGCCTATTTCCAAAAGCATTTTGTAAAATCATACCTGATATTTTAGGTGGAGATGAAGCTTGGTGCAATATTATGCATGCAGATGGCGCCGGCACCAAATCGGCGCTGGCTTATGTGTATTGGAGAGAAACCGGCGATTTGTCGGTTTGGAAAGGGATAGCTCAGGATGCCATTATTATGAATTTGGATGACCTGCTTTGCGTAGGCGCTACCGACAACATTCTATTATCTTCTACCATTGGTAGAAATAAAAACCTGATTCCTGGTGAGGTGATCGCCGAAATCATTAACGGCACTGAAGAAATTCTGGCCGAATTGAGAGATTTGGGTATTGGCATTTATTCTACTGGTGGCGAAACTGCCGATGTAGGGGATTTGGTTCGTACCATCATAGTTGACTCTACCGTCACCTGCCGGATGAAACGCAGTGAGGTGATTTCGAATGACAGAATTCATGCTGGCGACGTAATTGTAGGTTTGGCTTCTTATGGACAAGCCAACTACGAGTCGGAATATAATGGGGGCATGGGTTCTAATGGTTTAACCTCCGCCCGTCACGATGTGTTTCATAAATATGTAGCTGAAAAATATCCGGAAAGTTATGATCCAGCCGTACCGTATGAACTCATCTTTGCAGGCAATAAGCAACTGACAGATCTGATTGATATTCCAGGAGGCGAACCCGTTACTGCCGGCAAACTCGTGCTTTCCCCTACCCGGACTTATGCTCCTGTAATCAAAAAGATGCTAGATGAGCACCGTTTTGAAATACATGGCATGGTGCATTGCAGCGGGGGTGCGCAAACCAAGGTTCTTCATTTTATCGACAAGCTGCATGTCATTAAGGATAACTTGTTTCCAATTCCTCCCCTGTTTAAACTAATTCAAGAGCAATCGGGTACCGATTGGCAGGAAATGTATAAAGTGTTCAACATGGGACACCGCATGGAGTTGTATGTGCCTGCAGATATTGCTGAAAATTTGATGGAGATTGCTAAATCGTTCGGGATTGATGCGAAAATTATTGGCCGTGTTGAAGCAGCAGAAAAAAAGCAAGTAAGTATCTTTTCTGAATACGGAACATACCGTTATTTCTAAACCCGATTGCAGCGTAAAGCCATAGGCTTGTAGAGAAAAGCGGGACTGTAGGAAGTTTAGCCGCACTGGTAATCATTTTCAAAAACCATTATAATAAAGAAGATATAAAAAAAGCCCCCCGAAATTCGGAGGGCTTTTTTTGTGAATTTGATGGATCTTATTAGTTGAATAAGTATCTCACACCAAACTGACCAGACCATGAGGATCCAGCTACACTTACTACATGTCCCTTACCACTTGAAGGAGTAGTGAAGTTAAATCCTCTGTCAGCACTGTTGGTAGTATTGAAAGTTACCAATGTGGCAGCCTGGTTACTTACGAAGTACTGGCGACCCCATTCTTTGTTCAATAAGTTTCCAACGTTAAATACGTCGAAAGTTAATTGAATTTTATTTTTGGTTCCTTTTACAATTGCACCAAAGTCTTGAGTTAAACGAACGTCAAACTGATGCTCCCAAGGAGTTTCAGCACCGTTACGATCAACATACTGACCTCTCTTGGTGCTCAAATAAGGATCGGCTTTGATGAATGCATCTAAAGCAGCCCATTGTTGAGCAGGGGTAGCAGAGTTTGGAGCAATAATAGTTTGACTTCCTGATCTGATATAGAAAGGCACTAATTTGATCTCAGAAGCTGATGCTGGTACATATAACAAATCATTAGAGAATGCACCATCACCATTTAAGTCACCGTTATATAAGTAGGTAAAAGGTGTACCTGAACGTCCGGCGTAGAATAATGTAATTCCAGTACCAGAAGCTTTGTTTTTACCGTAATTGAATTTATAATCCAATGAACCGATGAAACGGTGTCTAACCTGGAAGTTAGAAGTAGACATGTCAGGGTTGTTCGGATTGTTTACAATCTGTAAGAACTCCCAGTTTGAAAGTGCAGTACTGCTGGTACCATCATTTACAGCTTCTGCTCTACCGTTGGTGTAAGCCACCATGGTAGTCAAACCAAAATCAAATGCTTTTTGCAATTGAGCAGTTAAACTGTAGGTATAACCTCTATTGGTATTATCCAATTTAACAACGTTGGTAAAGGCACCACTGTTAAATCTGCCACTGTAAGCCGGACGCAAATCTTTGCCACCTGATAAGCTTGAAGCGATGGTAGTCGTCGATGGTCTCAAGTTGATATCAGAGTAAACAATGTTGTTCAAGGTTTTAGAATAGATACCTTCTAAAGTAGCTGTAATACCTAATGGTAATTTAAAGTCGGCTGCTAAGTTATTTCTGAAAACCTGTGGTAATCTGAAATCAGGGCTCACTAAATTCACCTCTGCACGAGTTGAACCTGCACCCGCAGATCTTTGGTTATTAGGATCGCTTACGAACGCTAATGGGCTAGATGAAGAAGTTCTTCTATCAACTGTTCCGAACATTACACCACTGTTGGTGAATTGGTTAGATAACCATACGAAAGGAACACGTCCGGTGAAGATACCCGAACCACCACGTAATTGGATAGAACGATCACCCAACAAATCCCAGTTAAATCCGAAACGAGGAGCGAACAATAATTTCTGAGCGGCAGTACGATCAGTACGCATATCAAAGTTAGCAATTACTAAATCGTTGCGTAATGGCGCATCACCGAAAATTGGTAAGTCAACACGTAAACCAGCAGTAATTTTCAAACCTGCAAATGCTTCAAACTCATCCTGAGCGTAAGCAGATAATTGTGCAGCATTGAAATTAGCTTCTGGACGAGGATTTCCTGGCAACAAAGAGTAAGTTGCACGAACGCGATCTGGTGCATCAGCTAAGAAATCAGCCACACTGTTGAAATCCCAACGACCGTTGAAGTTATTGATAAATAAGTTTCTGAATTTAAAGAACTCGTTGTGTGTACCGAAAGTAAAGTTATGTTTACCTACCGTCCATTTTAAGTTGTCGGTGATCTCCAGAACATTTTGATCCAATTCATTCGCAACAGAGCTTCTTTGAGAACCAAATTCCGCACTGTTGGTAGATTTACCGTCAATGTTTAAAATGGTGATTTGTGGGAACAAAGAACCCGCAGTAGTACGCTTATCGCGGATGCTGGTATAACCTATAATTAAGTTGTTGGATAAGTTATCTGTAAGTTTACTTCTCCACTCAGCAACAGCTACGTGTTGCTTATTTTCGAATTTATAAGCATTATTTCCAAAACGGAAGAAAGTACCTGATCTAGAGATGTTATCGTCAAAAGCATCAATGTAATTGTAACGTACGGTCAATTGATTTTTAGCATCAATGTTCCAGTCTAATTTACCAAAGATTTTGTTGTTCTGAGTTTGAACATCCTGAGGTCCAAAAGAGCCTACGTTATATCCCCATCTCGATAAAGCATAATCTGAAATTTGTTTTGCAGTAGCTGCTGAAATGGCAGATCCTGGTTCACCAGCATTATTGAACAAAGGAGATTCTACTCTTTGCAATTCAGCGTTAGCGAAGAAGAATAATTTATCTTTTACAATCGGGCCACCAATACGGAAACCATATTGGTTATTTGTAAACTGTGTTGGTTTTGCATTTGTCAACACGTTTTTACCCAAAGTATTTTCATTACGACCAAAGAAATAAGCTGAACCTTCAAAATTGTTGGTACCAGAGCGTGTTACCGCATTAACACCACCACCGGTAAAGTTACCCTGAGATACATCATATGGTGCCAAAACAACTTGAATCTCTTGAATCGCATCCAGAGAAATAGGTTGAGTATTAGCTAAACCACCCGGAGTACCTGAACCAGAAAGACCAAATACGTCGTTATTTACCGCACCATCAATAGTAATATTGTTGAAACGGTTGTTAGCACCGCCAAAAGAGTTACCATTAGCCTGTGGAGTTAAACGAGTGAAATCTTGTAAGCTTCTGCTTAATGTAGGCAATTTTTCCAACTGATCTTTTGTGATGTTGGTAGCCGCACCAGTACGCTTACTGTTAAACAAGTTATCTTTTGTACCTGTTACCACCACTTCCTGTAATTCCTGACCTGATTTATCAAGTAATGAATTTAAGGTAAGGGTCTCACCCAACTTTAGGTAAACATCAGTCACCTTGTAAGTGCGATAACCTAAATAACTTACTTCGATGGTATAAGGACCACCTACACGCATGTTGTTTAATAGATATCTACCACTTGCGTTGGTAGAAGCACCGTAAACCGTTCCGGTTGGGGTGTGAATAGCTTTAACGGTGGCACCTACTAAAGATTCCTGAGAGTCTTTGATGGTACCCGTCAAACTACTTGTAGTTACTTGTGCAAACACACTTACAGTGGCAAACACAAGAACTAATGAATAAAGTAATTTTTTCATCATAATTTGGTGTTAATAATGGATTAATTTTTGGTGTTTAAACTTTGCAAATAT